>CAZJWW010000127.1:0-7956 GCA_964549895.1 uncultured Gammaproteobacteria bacterium | reverse complement strand
GCTAAGCCGGTGATAGCAAATCATCTGAATGTGCCAAAACCTCCAGCGGGCGAGCCCACATTGCTGACTTGGGATGAAGTCACCACCATGTTCCATGAGTTTGGACATGCCTTACATGGCATGTTTTCAGATGTGACATACCCAAGCTTTGCCGGCACATCGGTACCCCGCGATTTTGTTGAATACCCATCGCAGGTTAATGAAATGTGGGCCGACTGGCCTGAAGTGCTGAGTAACTACGCCAAGCATTTCGAGACAGGTGAAGCTATGCCCAGAGAGCTGTTGGATAAAGTATTGGCGAGTTCTAAGTTTAATCAAGGCTATGCGACCACCGAATATCTTGCGGCGTCATTGTTAGATCAAGCCTGGCATCAACTGACCCCAGAGCAAGTTCCTAGTGCCGATGAAGTAGTAAGCTTTGAAGAAAAGGCATTAAAGAAAGCCGGCGTGGAACTCAGTGAAGTACCGCCTCGTTATCGAACCAATTACTTTTCACATATATTAGGCGGCTATTCAGCAGGATATTACTCTTATATATGGAGTGAAGTTTTGGACGCTGATTCGGTAGAATGGTTTAAAGAAAACGGCGGCATGAAACGCGAGAATGGCGACCACTTTCGTAAAACCTTGTTATCAAGAGGTGGCGCAGAAGATGCAATGACCATCTTTAAAACCTTCCGTGGTGCTGAACCTAATATTCAACCGCTATTGGAACGAAAAGGCTTAACGGGAAAAAAATAGTTCATCGAAATTTCGTGACCTAGGGTTTTTCAATTGGGTGTTATTTGTAGTCTCTCGTTGCGATAACCTAAGCCTATGTGCGGACGCTTCAATAATCACTTACCCAAAATGCTTGGGTGGACGGAACGTCTTAAGGAATGGCCTTCTGATGAACAGCTTAGGCCGCGATATAATGTTGCGCCCACTACCCAAGTAGCTGTTTTCAGGAAAAGTGTCGGCGAGGCAATGCGCTGGGGAATGATACCTAGTTGGTCAAAGTCTTTTGATTCTAAGTACGCCACTTTTAATGCTCGTATTGAAACGGTTGATGAAAAACCGACCTTTCGCAATGCATGGAAAAACGCACAGCGATGTCTAATACCCATGGCGGGTTATTACGAATGGTCGGGCGCCAAGGGCAGCAAACAACCATTCTATATTACCGATAGAGATACCGGTGGCATGGTAGTGGCTGGCCTCTATGAGTCGTGGGGCGATGATCAATTCTCGTGTACCATATTAACCATGCCTGCCAATGATGAACTCGCACATATTCACCCGCGTATGCCGATTATGCTAACGCCTGATAGCGTAGATGATTGGCTAAGCGGTGATAGCGATAAACAAACTCTTGCCAGTATTGAACAACCCAATGTTATTTACTACCCCGTATCAAAATTGGTCGGCAATGCAAGGAATGACTCGCCAGACTTAATCAAACCGATTGACTGAAACCTCAAAAAATATTTTTGTAACCTTTTGCGTTGCCAAACGTTTAATAAGTAACGAGTAACAATATTTAAGTTTCTAGAGCAAAATAATTGTATGAAACAAGTGTTTCAAACATTGATCAAACAGCACCAGCAACTTGTGTACTCACAAGCTATGTATATTTTGGCCAACAAAAGTGATGCAGAAGATGCGACTCAAGAAGCTTATATCCGCTTATGGGCACACATGAATAAATCCCAAGAACAAGCTTCTTTTTTTGCTGATACCGGTAAAGCTTGGTTGTTACATGTAGTTCGAAATCTTTGTATTGATAAGTTGCGACAGCGCAAACCTGTATCCCAGCATGATCTTGATGACTTGCCGAGCGATAGTTCATACAGTAAGCCCGTCGCTAGTTTAATGAAGAAACAAGTGAGTGCATGGTTAGGAGAGGCTATAGAAAGGTTAAAAGAGCCGTATCGTTCCTTAATTATTTTGGCCGACATACAGCAACGATCAATTAAAGAAGTAGCTACTGCGCTTGAGCTTAGCGAGAACCAAACCAAGGTTTATATACATCGCGGTAGAAAACAACTGCGTGTTCTTTTGCAGGGGGTCGAATTATGAAAAATACAGAAGCAGACTATTTAAATAAATTATTTACTAGGTCGACAAACGAAACGGAAGAAGAAATTGATTTTCCGTTGGTGGATGTGCCCGCCGAACTGACTGGCAAATTATTTGCAATTGCTGAGGCTACTAATAAAGCATCAGTGCAAAAAAAAGGCCTTTTTCAGTCCTGGGCAAAAGTAGCCAGTATTGCAGCCAGCTTGCTCGTCGCCGTTGTGGTGTTTCAGCTTTATCAACAACAGCAGACGTTAAATCAACTAGAGCAAGCGCAAGCTGATTTAGCCACGGCGCTGCATTATTTAGGCCAAGCCAACAAAATCACGCGAGCTCAAGTGCTTAATTCATTAAATACAAATATTAAAAATACTACGGCTGCGCCAGTAAGAGAATTGGGTCGAGACGCGGTATTGCCAGGCCTGAAATCATTAGGCTCTGAAACCAACGCTCCTAACCAATCATTGTGATTGATATGAGTAGCGAAAACTTAGAGGAAACCATGAAAATTATTAAGCGAATTTCGATTATAAGTATCTGCATAGCAACCGTACTGTTTTCAGTGTCGGTGATAGCCGCTCCTAAGGGGCAAGTCGAATTTGATGATCTCTCTCCTCACTATGGTGAGCCAACAGTTGAAATCAACCTAAGTTCTGGCCTTATGAATATGGTCGCAAGTTTTGCCAAACATGAAGATCCTGAAATTGGAAAAATTTTGGCCGGCCTTGAATTTATCAAAATCCGAGTCTACAACCTTAACGGCGAAGTTGATCAAGCCAATCTGATGATCGATAAAGTCAGTAAGAAACTCAAATCCGAGAATTGGGAATCTTTAGTTACGGTAAATGATTATGAGGATCATGAACAGGTTCGTATTTTTAGCAAAACAACAAACGAGGTCATCGACGGGGTAGTCGTCATGGTGGTTTCTCCCGAAAAAGAAGGGGGCGAAGCGGTATTTATCAATATTGTTGGAGAGATCGATCCGAACAAAATTGCCAAAATTACCGAAACGCTCGATATCAATATTAATTAAGTCTTAACTTATACGTCAACCATGAACTTTCTAAAGTATCTATTTATTGCTTTACTAATTCTCGTGCTGGTATCTGTAGCTGGCTGCGTAATCGGATCGGGTGATATAAAGTCAAAACCCGGTTATGCGAAGCTAACCACACCGAACGTACTATTGACAGACACAACCTTGGCATTAAATTTCGGGCCACGCAGTTTAAAGTCAGCGCGATGGTTAATCGAGAGTGTCGTCAGGGCTTCCGATCATGAATTGGAAATTCCTCTGCAAGTTTTATTGGCCGTGCTAAATGACGCACAAGGACTGCAGCTACGTATCTATGAAGTAGAAAATAATCAATCCATTTTTGAAGACGCAATTGATGAATCAGTAACGGCGCTCAATCGGGAAAACTGGGAAACGATAATCAAAGTGAGAGAAGACGATCAACGCGTCGTTATTATGCAATCTCTCGATGAAAATTTAATTGCGGGTTTGGCTGTGTTGATCAGTACACCTGAAGACGCTGTTTTTGTTAATTTGGTCGGACCACTGAAACCCGAATCGATTGCTATGATCGCTGAAAATATAAAACAGCTCTAAATTCTTGTATTAATAAATGACAGCACTTATTTAAGTGCGAATTTAGAAAGACTTCCCTTGATGTACCAATTCAATCAAATGAGCTGAGGGCGTAAAATCGGCCCCGAATTGTTTTTCGAAGTCTTGTAAGCCAGCCAAGACCTTATCAAGACCAATGGTGTTTGCCCAATACATTGGGCCGCCATGATAGGCCGGCCAGTTATAGCCTTTGATACAGGCGATGTCGATATCAGAGCTGCGAATCGCAATGCCTTCTTCGAGCACCTTGGCTCCTTCGTTGATGATTGGGTAAAGGAGTCGCGACAGTATTTCCTCATCGTTGCAAGACACTTGCTCAATCTTATTTTCTGCAGCTATTTCAGAGATTACTTCTAATGCAACGGGTGACAAGGTACGTTGACGGTTTTCATCATAGTCATAATATCCACCGTTTTTCTTTTGACCTAATCGATTAAGTTTAACCAGCTCCGTTTCAACGGTTTTCTTAGTTTCTGATCGGTTAACGACATCAAGACCAATCAAGTCGCGCATCGCGAATGGCCCCATGGCGAAACCGTAGTCATAAATAACTCGGTCGATAACTTCTGGGCTTACGCCTTGTAAAATCATTTTACCCGCTTGCTTGGCTCGCACCGTCATTACTCGGTTTGCAATAAAGCCGTAGCAAACGCGTGAAAGAACCGGAGTTTTGTTAATGGTTTTGGCCAGCCGCATAGCCGTATTGATGACATCAATACTTGACTCTGCACCGCGCACCACTTCCAACAAAGGCATGACATTTGCGGGAGAGAAAAAATGCATGCCAATCACATCTTGAGCACGTGATGTTTGATTGGCGATTTCATCAAGGTCGAGGTAGGAGGTGTTAGAAGCGAGAATACAACCGTCTTTGGCAATCTTATCGAGATCACTAAAAATTTGTTTTTTGATCGACATTTCTTCAAACACAGCTTCAATGATTAGATCAGCCGAGCTAAGATCATCAACATCCAAAGTGGGCTTGATTAAAGACATGCGGTTTTCTACTTCTTGCTCACTTAGTTTGCCTCGTTTTTGTGAGCGCTCGTAGTTGTGCCGTATAACTCCAATGCCGCGATCTAAGGCTTCTTGTTGCTGTTCCATTAAAGTAACTGGCAGGCCAGCATTAAGGAAATTCATCGTTATGCCGCCGCCCATGGTGCCTGCGCCGATCACCGCGACTTGTTTAATGTTGCGCACGCTGGTGTCTTTAGGAATATCGGGAATTTTGCTGGTCTCACGCTCAGCAAAGAACACATGTCGTTGCGCACCAGACTGAGAACCTTTCATCAGTTCTACAATTAATTCACGCTCTCGGACCATGCCATCCTCGAACGATAAATCGACTGCTGCTTGGACACTTTCGATTATTTTTTCTTGGGCTAAAAAGCCTCTAAATTTAGTCGCGTTGGCCTTACGAAAGTTGTCGAACAAATCGGGATTATTGCGATCTTTTTCCAATAGACCTTCTTGGTCGCGTACCCGTGGTATTTCTTCATTGCTCGCGATCAAACTCTGCGTATAGGCAATGGCTTCGTTTATGAGGTCATCGTTTTCGCATAATTTATCAACTATGCCGAGACTATATGCTTCCGTGGTGCTCAGCATGCGGCCACTACAGATAATTTCGAGCGCCTTTTGTGCACCTACAATGCGCGGCAGTTTTTGCGTGCCGCCCGCTCCAGGCAGAATACCCAGTTTTACTTCTGGGAGACCGACCTTGGCTGTCGGTAGAGCAATTCGTCGGTGGCAGCCAAGTGCCAGTTCCAAGCCGCCGCCTAAGGCAGTGCCGTGAATCGCCGCAACGGTTAATTTTTTGCTGGCTTCAACGGTATCAACGACATCTCGAAGTATCGGCTGTTTAGGTGGCTTACCGAATTCACGAATATCGGCTCCTGCATGAAACGATCGCCCTGCGCAAGACAGAATAATTGCATTTACGTTCGCGTCTGCATCGGCACGCTGTACGCCCTCTACAATCGACTTTCGTACATCAATTCCAAGCGCATTGACGGGTGGCGAATCGATAGTGATAACAGCTATATCACCGTGTACTTGATAACTAAGCATGTCAGATTTCATAATGAGTCAGTATTGGAGTTTTTATTTTGTCTATTTACCGCAAATGGCTCTATAGCATATTCAGATACAGCAAAGTTAAGGCTTTGTGATCCATAAACATGCCGGGGATGATAGATTTTCCATTATCTATTGTCGTAGCGGTGTGTCGTAGCAGTGCTACTAATAAATTTGGATTCGTTCGAAGCCAAGAATACTAACATATTGGCGACCTCGTTCATGTGCTGTTGCTCCTTTTGATGGGGTACTACGCATTAAAAAATCGCTACACAGCCTATCATCTTGATTTTATAAGGGAATAATGGCCATTATTTTTATTCCTTAGCTCTTGTGATACAAAGTAAGTAAATCGACTATCTTGGAGATCAAATATGGCTAAATCAGCTAAAGAACATTTAAATAGCGATAAGCAAGCAAAAATGGTTGTTTTGGAAAAAGACTTCGCTGGAGTAAAAAAAGGTCAAAAACTGTTCGTGGCAACACCAAAAATTGTTGACGATTATATTAAGAAAATTCCTTATGGTGAAACCAGAACTATCGAGCGAATGAGAAGAGAGCTGGCTCGACGAAGAAAGGGCGATGCAACTTGTCCAGTTTCATCTGCAATATTCATTCGCATAGCATCTCAGTCGGCTATCGATGACTTAGAGAATGGAAAATCAACCTCTGAGGTAACTCCTTTTTGGAGGCTTTTAACTAGTAAAGATAAAATATCTAAACGGCTGACTATTGATTCTGAGTGGTTAGATATTCAAAGAGAATCGGAACAAGCATAAAAATGTGAACAATGCATAACATGGAAATATAACTAGGGATAAACCACGATTAAAATCGTGGATATTCGTTCTGGGTAAAAAAACATAGGGTCAGACTGGATTGAAAACATGAATATTTTTCGTTAGTATGGACAATGCAATTAATTTTGCAAGGAAAAACTAAAGGGGTCAGGAAAAATTAAAGGCAATTAAAGGGGTCAGCAATTAAAGCAATTAATTAAAGCAATTAACAATTAATGGGGTCAGAGCCCTTTAAGTGCGACCCTGCATTGCGCGCAATGATCAATTTAAATAATGACTTTAAAAAGTAACAGTGGTACTTAGTGAATTTTAGACTATTTGAACTTAGAGGGTTTTTTCTTCTCAGCACTATTTTTCTGTGGAGCCATCTTTGCGTCGCGCAATCTATGCTTCCACCGTTAAGCGCATTGTTAGACGAAAACAACTTGTCTTTTTCTACTAGTTTTAATAGCTCCGATGTTGTCTTTGTAGAAATCGATCATCCAGGAGGGTTTTTCCAAGTTGATACTATTGGTTCGGGTTTTAGTGTCGAACTCGGTTTATATAATGCGTTTGGAGAACTTATTGACGTAAATGGAAATGATGATGATGATGATCTGCTTCCTGGCCTTGAGCCCATTCCTAGACCTGTAGGCTCAATCGGCGGTCTACCGGCAGGCACGTATTATGTTGGTGCTGCGGCCTTTCCTTCAACTTTTTCGGCCGATTTTGTCGTAGAGGCTTTTAATACAACGGTGAGTGAAGCAACCTTAGTTATAAACTACACTAACCCGAATCAAGCTCCCCCTGTGGCAAATGTCAGCGGTACAATCACATTGCCCGCGGGATTTATTCCTAATAATAATGATGTGGTGGTGGCAATAGGCCTCTTTGGAAGCGATGGTGGTACTTCTATTGTTTTTCCAAACTTAGCCGACGAATCTGTGTCGATTGTGGCTGGAGAGAGCTCCGTAAACTATGAGCTTGATTATATTCTATTTGACGATTTAGAAGAAATTGCCATATTTTTCACGTGTATTAGTAATTGCGAAGAAGTGGATGCTGGTTTCTTCATTTCTTTTGAGTTGCAAGATGACGGAACATTCAATAGTTCATTCAATACCATCCCATTGGATCAATTCCCTGATACAGTTGATTTTCAATTTCCCGCTCCACCAGAAGTAGAAACGGTCAGTGGAACGGTTTCACTGCCTAGGCGCGTGATTTTAGACGATGATGTTGGAGTTTCTGTAAATGTTCTTGAGTTTGACGCTAGTGGCAGTTTTATAGATTCAGCATTCTCAACTCTAACGATTGAGGCTGGTAATCGCTCCGTAGACTACGAATTAGATTATATTCAGCCCGCGAGTGACAGTGAGTTATTTTTTAGGTTTTTATGTACTTCTAATTGTG
>CAZJWW010000126.1:0-7968 GCA_964549895.1 uncultured Gammaproteobacteria bacterium | reverse complement strand
GATAGAGCTGGAATTAGGCCCGTAGTGGTTGTTTTGGTTCTGATCAGTTCAAGTAATCATATTAGGGTATTCAGCAGATATTAAAACGTTAAGTATCTGTCGGAACCAATACCAATTTTGATCGTAAACATCCGTGGATTGCAAAATCTATAGATTGTAATAAATAACCGATTTGCTATTCGAATAGATCGTTCGTTTTTGCATATCAACTAAATTCTAACTATTGTTATTGAGGTAAAAGTAATGTCAGTGACCGGCGTGCTAAAGCAAATAAAAGACCAAGATGTAAAGTATATTGATTTTCGTTTTACAGATACTCGGGGTAAAGAACAACATGTCACCGTGCCTACTAGCGTGGTAGACAAGGATACATTCAAAGAAGGCAAAATGTTTGATGGCTCTTCAGTCTCTGGCTGGAAAGGCATTAACGAGTCCGACATGATTTTAATGCCCGAAGCTGACTCGGCAGTACTTGATCCGTTCTTTCAAGATAAAACCATGAATATCCGCTGCGATGTTGTTGAACCAGCGACCATGGAAGGTTATGAGCGTGACCCACGATCAATCGCTAAACGCGCGGAAGCCTACTTAAAAGAAACTGGTATTGGCGATAAGGCGTATTTTGGTCCTGAAAATGAATTTTTTGTTTTTGATGACGTACGTTTTGCCAATGAACCACGCGGTGCATTTTTCGAAGTAGATTCTCAAGAATCATACTGGAATTCTGAAAAGCCGTATGAAAGTGGAAATATGGGTCATCGCCCAGGCTTGAAGGGTGGTTACTTCCCGGTACCGCCAGTTGATTCTTTACATGACTTGCGTGCTGCAATGTGTCAGTCATCTGAAGCGATGGGTGTTCCTACCGAAGTTCATCACCACGAAGTTGCATCTGGTGGTCAATGTGAAATTGGTACTATATTTAACACCTTAGTTCGTAAGGCTGATGAAGTGCAAATATTCAAATATGCCGTACACAACACCGCACACATGTACGGCAAAACTGCGACGTTTATGCCCAAGCCGATTGTGGGTGATAACGGTTCGGGTATGCATGTGCACCAATCTATTTTCAAAGGTGCCAAGAACATGTTTTCTGGTGATGGCTATGGTGGTCTAAGCGAAACGGCTTTGTTTTACATTGGTGGTATTTTCAAACACGCCAAAGCGATAAACGCATTTGCCAATGCATCAACCAATAGTTATAAGCGTTTGGTGCCGGGCTTTGAAGCTCCTATTTTATTGGCTTATTCTGCGCGCAATCGTTCCGCTTCATGTCGTATTCCATACGTTATGAATCCCAAGGGCCGCCGTATTGAAATTCGTTTCCCAGATTCAACTGCCAATCCGTACTTGGCGTTCACGTCGATGTTGATGGCCGGTTTAGATGGAATTCAAAATAAAATTCATCCTGGCGATGCAGCGGATGAAGATCTATACGAATTGCCTGCTTCTAAGCAAGCTAAAATCCCACAAGTGGCCGCTGGTCTCGATTACGCTCTAGATGCACTCGATAAAGATCGTGAGTTCTTACTCGCGGGCGGTGTCTTCAGTGACAGCGCAATCGATGGTTATTTAGAACTGAAACAAGAAGAGGTTGACGCATTGCGCATTAATACTCATCCAGTTGAGTTCGAAATGTCTTATAGCTGTTAGTTAGTAGTAAAAAAGCGCCTCACAAGTTGAGGCGCTTTTTTGGTTTAGTGCGCACTATTTTGGTGCAATTATTTTGTGATAATTATGTTCACAAAATATTCAGAGTTAAGTTTACCCATGAATTACAAAGCAACACCGTCAACCGCTCCTAGCGATGCCCTCATAGAGGGCTTAGGTTGTGCTGTTATCGTTATTAATAGTGAGCACATTGTGCAGCGCGTAAACATTGCTGCAGAAGCTTTGTTTGTACAAAGTCGCCGACACCTGATTGGGCAGAAATTAGATGATTTAGTGGCTTCAGATGCGGTACTTAAATACCTTACGGATTGCTCAGAAAACAACACTCAATTCACACTTAGAGAAGTGGAAATAAAGACTCTAAATAAAAGCTCATTGGTGGATATGACGATTTCCAGCTTGACGACAGCTGATAACCAGAGCCAGGGTTTGCTAATAGAAATTAACACCATAAACCGTATTTCACGGTTTATGAAAGAGGCCAATCAATTAGAACGTCAGCAATCATTTCGTTTAATGATGCGTGGTTTAGCACATGAGATTAAAAATCCTTTGGGTGGTATACGCGGCGCTGCGCAATTGCTCGAACGGGAAATTCAATCTCCCGAGCATAAGGAGTTAACCGACATTCTAATTAAAGAAGCTGACCGCCTTACTCGGTTAGTAGATCGCGTCATGGGCTCGCGAGAGCAGCTCAAACCGAGCTACTTGAATATCCACGAAGTGTTGGAGCACGTAATTCATCTCGTCACTGTAAAAAATAGTAGTCAGTTACACGTGAGTCGTTTTTATGATCCGGCTTTACCTGAAATTAAAGTTGATCGAGAACAAATGATTCAGGCGATATTGAATGTGGTGGGTAATGCCATAGACGCTCAGCAAGATTCGGAATTAGCTAAACTTGGTTTGGTAACTCGTTTTGAACGATTCGTTACCATTAATCAAGTGATGTATCGGCAAGTGTTAAATATCAAAATTTGGGATGAAGGCCCAGGCGTGCCTACCCACATGCGCGACATTCTATTTGATCCTTTGATTACTGGCCGTCCAGATGGAACGGGTCTTGGCCTATCAATCACACAGGAAATAATTCAACGTCACAAAGGATTGGTGCAGTTAGAGGATTATTATGGCAATACCTGTTTCTCTTTTTATTTGCCTTATATTAATGGTGATGAAACACAGCGAAACTATGCTCTGGGGAAAAATGATTCAGAAAAAGGAGCGTCTAATATTTCAGGTTCTGAGATCGCTCCCGCTAAAACGTCAGGCTTAAACACCAAGGATTCAAGTACAAAAATTTCAGGGGTTAATGTGTCAAACATAAGCGCCGCTAGATTGACCGGAGTTATCAATGCATAAAGTTTGGATTGTCGACGATGATTCTTCAATGCGTTGGGTGTTGGCGCGCGCTCTGCGTACTGAAGGATTTAATGTTACTGATTTTGAAGATGCTGAAGCCGTACTCGACGCCTTGCAAACCGATGTTCCTGAACTATTAATGACGGACATTCGCATGCCAGGAAAGAGCGGTTTAGAGTTGGCTGAGCATTTGCATGATAAGCATGCGGACATTCCATGTATTGTGATGACGGCCCATACAGATTTAGACAGCGCTTTGGCATCGTATGAAAGTGGGGCGTTTGAGTATCTACCAAAACCCTTCGACTTAGATGAAGCCGTGCGATTGGTGCACAGGGCCGTCGAGCCTCGCGTGACTCAAGTTATTGAGGTAGAAGACCTTGATAAAGGTGTCGAAATCATTGGCGAAGCACCTGCTATGCAAGAAGTATTTCGCGCAATTGGTCGATTAGCAAAATCTAATATCAACGTTCTGATATGTGGCCAATCCGGTACTGGTAAGGAACTAGTGGCGAACGCTTTACATCAGCATAGCCCAAGATCAGAAAAACCATTTGTTGCGATTAACATAGCAGCCATTCCAGCTGAATTATTGGAGTCCGAATTATTTGGTCACGAAAAAGGTGCATTCACTGGTGCGCAAGCCCAGCGGCAAGGGCGTTTTGAACAAGCTAATGGCGGTACATTATTTCTTGACGAAATAGGCGAGATGAATGCCGACCTTCAAACGCGCTTGCTACGTGTGCTATCCGATCGCCGATTTTATCGAGTTGGGGGTAGAGACTTGCTGTCAGTAGATGTCAGGGTGCTTGCAGCAACTAATCGCGATTTGGAAGAACAGGTAGCACAAGGGCGTTTTCGTGAAGATCTTTACCATCGTTTAAACGTCATTCGTATTGATATGCCGTCTCTGGGTGAACGCGTTGACGATATTCCTCTATTAGCTAAACGTTTTTTACACAATAGTGCTGCAGAACTGCAGGTTGAAATGAAAGCGCTCTCTGATGAAGCACTGAAAAAAATGATGATCTATACTTGGCCAGGAAATATTCGAGAGCTCGAAAATATGTGCCGTTGGATCACAGTTATGGCACCGGCGACCATGGTTAGCGTCGAAGATTTACCCAAAGAGTTATCGACTACCAACGACAATCAGAGCCACCAAACCGTGCAAGATTGGGAAAGTGCATTGGGCACCGCAGTCCAGAAAAAATTAAACATGGGTCAGCAAGATGTGCTCGAAGATTTACTCAAGCGTTTCGAAGCTACTTTGTTGACGGTAGCGCTTGAATATACTGATGGTCATCGTCAAAATGCGGCTAAAGTATTGGGTTGGGGTCGCAATACTCTGACTCGTAAAATGAAAGACCTGAATCTGGAAAATCTTTAAGAATCTCTGACTTAATCCGTTGAGGGATCGGGCACAGATTTTTGAGTCATACTGCTTGCAATCTATAGGTCATTTAGATTAAATCATAGGCTCGCTGACTCTGGCAGGTGTATACTAGAGGCAATCATGGTTTAAATAAAAAGAAAATTACCACAGTGATTGAAAATATAAGTCGGATCAAACTTTCCCCCCAAATTAAGCTGTCACAGTTGGTGTGTGCCATTTGCGCATTGCTTCTATGCAATGTGAGTGCTGCGCAAACCCGTTATGTTACCGATGATTTTAATATCATGTTGCGGACCGGGCCGAGCATTCAGAACAAAATTGTTAAGGCGCTAAGCAGTGGCACTCGGCTAGAAATGTTAAGAGAAGAGGCTGGCAATGGACATAGCCAAGTTAGGTCTGCTCAAGGCGAGATTGGTTATGTGCTAACACGGTTTTTGAGTAACAATCCTTCAGCACGCGATAGAGTGCGTAAACTCGAGAGTCAGATAGAACAACTTCAATCGGAGCCAGGTTCGCTGCGGACATTGCTGGCAAACTCTCAGGAAAAAATTAAAGAGCTTACACTGCAAAACTCTAACTTAAGTAGTCAGCTCAATGCCACCAGCACCGAATTACAAAACATAAAAAGAATCTCAGGCGAAAGTGTTAATTTGGCTGAACGCAATGAAAAATTGGGCTCTGAAGTTCAACAGTTGCTACTGCAGTTAGATGATATTCGAATTAATAATCAAAACCTCCAAGATCATAATGACAAACGTTGGTTTATGGTGGGCAGTATGGCTGTTTTCGGCGGCTTATTTTTTGGTTGGATACTGTCTATTGCTAGACGTCCTCGTCGACAGTCTTGGGGATCTTAACTGCGTCTGTCTAGGATTGACTGTTTGTTAGCCATGGAGATATAGCCTAGGAAAATGCTCAAGATCGTAACAAGGCTGTTACAACTCATCTTCGTGGTCGCCATTGCGACAATAGTAGTCTTATTGCTATTTAGCCCACAAAAAACAACTCCCTTTCTTGATGCAAACAATAAACTACTACCACAAAGCATCGCTGAAATTCGTACAGTAAATCTCAACGGTGTGGAGCAGCGTCTTCTGATTCGAGGTGAGGACGTTCGAAACCCTCTTCTATTACATGTGCATGGGGGACCCGGTGGAGCAGATCAAGCGACGATAAGGTCCAGCGGTAAAACAATCGAAGATATTTTCACTGTAGTTTATTGGGATCAGCGAGGCGCTGGCGCTTCCTATAACTCCTCGACAAATCCTGACTCGCTGTCGCTTAAAAAAATAGTTGAAGACGGTGTCGTATTATCAGAACTGTTGTCAAAAGAGTTCGATAAAGAAAAAATTTATCTACAAGGTCATTCGTGGGGAACCTTAGTAAGCATCCATATGATTAGCATAGCTCCCGATTTATTCCGCGCATATTTTGCGATTGGACAAATCGCTAATTCAAAACAAGCTGAACTATTGTCATATAATCACACTCTGGATGCCGCGCAAAAAGCCGGAGACAATAAAACGTTAAAGGCGTTGAAGAAAATTGGAAAACCGCCTTATAAAGAAGACCAATATTGGATTGATGTGGTTTTGGTAGAGCGTGGTTTAATGAAACCCTATGAAATCCCAGGTGAGGAACAATTGTTTAGCCTTGCCGACATTTATAAGGGTTTCATTTTCTATCCTGAGTACTCGATAAAAGACAAATGGAACGCTCTTCAAGGAAGTAAAGTTTCAATGCAAGAACTTTGGCTAGAAGCGATAAATGCCAATCTATTTAAGAGTCATCCTAATTTAAGTGTGCCGGTTTACGTTTTCCAAGGTAAACACGATAAGCATACCGTGACGGAGGTTGCTAAAGACTATTATCAAACAGTGGACGCACCTCATAAAGAATATTTTAGCTTTGATAATTCTGCACACTGGCCACATCTTAGAGAGTATGAAAAATACCGCTCGATTTTAAAAAGAATCCTAAACGGCGAATAGATCTTAATTTTTTCTTAACGATATCGCGACGATTGTTGAGCATCCGCAATACGATCAGCTAACCTCTCAGTAAAACCTAAGCCGGTTTTATCTAGACTAGAAAATAACCCGCCGAATAAACGATCTTGCAGTCCTTTTTTCTCTTCCATTTTTATCGCGTAGATATCAAATTGTTCCAGAGCTTCGATTAGAAATTCGTCGCTGGTTTGTAACATATCAACTAAGTTTAACTCCAGTGCTTGTTTACCATACCAATGTTCACCCGTAGCGACTTTTTCGATATCAAGGTTGGGGCGATTATCTACTACGAAGTCACGAAATAGAGCGTGGGTTTCTTGTAGATCAAGTTTCAATTTATCTCTCTCTTTATCGCTGTTTTTACCGAACATAGTAACGGTGCGCTTATATTCTCCCGCGGTGTGTTGCTCAAAATCTATACCTGCTTTATCCAGCAGGCGATTGAAGTTAGGAAGTTGTGCGAGCACGCCGATAGAGCCAAGAATCGCAAAGGGCGCAGCAACAATTTTATCGGCGACGCAGGCCATCATGTATCCCCCACTTGCGGCTACTTTATCTACCGAAACCACAAAATTGAGTTTGGCATCCTTAATACGTTGTAGCTGGGAAGCGGCTAAACCGTGTTCATGGACAATGCCGCCTGAATTATCTAGCTTTAGTAGTACTTCGTCTTGCGGTTCTGCCACGCTCAATATTGCGGTGATCTCTTCACGCATTGTGCTTACTTCAGAAGCCTTAATATCGCCATCAAACTCTAGGACAAATAGCTTTGGTTTAGGCTGAATTATTTTTTTAGATTTACGATCTCTTTTTTCGGTTTTGGTCGTTTGTTTAACCAGCTCCTTATATTCTTTCTTGTCCATCACTGCCTGTTGGACTTGGGTTTTAAGCTCTTTGTATTTGGAATTTAAATTAGTGATAGTTAGTTTAGATGAGTCATCTTTTTTTTTACTCCCTCCAATAATTGCGATGGCGAATACTAGTGCAATTAGACCGGTAATAATTTTGGCTATAAACAAACCGTACGAAAAGAAAAATTCTGACATGAGCGATAAGGGTTTATGTTTTCAATTGTGTCTAATTGTATCATTGTTAAGAGCTTGGCTATACCGACTACTTAGCTCTATCCAAGCTTGACATTTTGCTTCCTTTAACTATATTGACACACTAGCAGTACAAAAACTGGAAGGCCGAGTGGCTTACCTAATCTGATTAACTGTTTTTACACGCGAGACCGGAATACCATGGCAACTAAAAAGAAGGCAAGTAAGAAAAAGTCTAGAAAAGTTACAGCGGCCAAATCCGCTGCTAAGAGAAAGGTAGCTAAAAAAGTCACTAAGAGAAAGGTAGCTAAAAAAGTCACTAAACGTAAAGTAGCCAAGAAGGCCACGAAGCGTAAAGTAGCCAAAAAAGCCACGAAGCGTAAAGTAGCTAAGAAGGCTACTAAACGTAAAGTAGCCAAGAAGGCCACGAAGCGTAAAGTAGCCAAGAAGGCCACGAAGCGTAAAGTAGCCAAAAAAGCCACGAAGC
>CAZJWW010000125.1:0-8105 GCA_964549895.1 uncultured Gammaproteobacteria bacterium | reverse complement strand
CGGTGCGCCCTACTTTGATCTTATGTTTGCCATTATCACCATACCTTAGCGATCATTGTAGGCATCGGTTCTACCAGCCGCTGGAAGAAAGATGATCCAAAACGATATTACCTATCAACCAGTTCGATCTTGGCAGCAAGCTTGGTGCTTAGTGGCATTTTTACCAAAATTCTAAGCACTGATCATTTTTCGCTGGGTGCGTTTGCCGGCCTTGCATTGGGAATATGGGTGGGCTTATGGAGTATTTTCAGTATCTTCGAACGACTTAAGTATCAGCGAGACTGGATTGATGGCTTGCAAAAAATACCCGCATCAATTTGGGGCATGAGTGTCGCCCATTTTGGTATTGCCATTTTTGTGGTCGGAGTAACTCATGTAAACACTTATAGTCAAGAAAAGGACGTAAGGCTTAATCCTGGAGAATCTTACGAAATGGCGGGGTATCGCTTTGAGTTTGACGGCGTCACTCGTAAAAACGGGCCCAACTATGTTGCCAACGAAGGCCGTTTTTTAATATCCGTTGGTGGCGCCATCCATGCTGATATTGTCCTTAGACCTCAAAAACGTTTTTATGCCAGTGGCAATCCCATGACTGAAGCTGCTATCGATACCAATTTAAGTCGCGACCTATTTATTTCTTTAGGTGACGACTTAGGGCAAGGTGCTTGGAGTGTTCGCCTGTACCTACGCTCATTTGTCGCTTGTATATGGTTGGGTGCACTATTGATGGCATTAGGCGGGTTAATCGCCACAGTCGATCGGCGTTATCGCCGCCCAATTAAAAATAGCGACACGAATCAGCAAGCGAAGCCCGCCATTGATTAAGATATTGTTTAGACACTGAATCCAATGAAATTTAAGTTTCTACTACCTCTACTAGCCTTTATTGCTCTAGCTATCATGTTGGGCATTGGTTTGACACTTAATCCGCGCGAATTACCGTCTACATTTATTAATAAATCGGCTCCGGCATTTCGCCTTGCTTTATTAAATGAACCCACCGCCCAGTTTGCTCCGCGCGACTTATTAGGTCAGCGCTGGATTCTCAATGTCTGGGCCTCTTGGTGCGTAGCTTGTCGTGTAGAGCACCCGCTATTAAATCAAATGGCCAACAGCACTAATATTCCGTTAGTTGGCCTGAATTACAAAGATAAGTCATCTGACGCCAAAAAATGGCTAGACCAAAGAGGCAATCCTTATATCAAAATTCCAATGGACTCAAGCGGTGATGCTGGGATCGATTGGGGGGTTTACGGTGTTCCTGAAACCTTCGTGATCGATGAGCAAGGACTGATTATCTACAAACACACCGGGCCGATTTCGGCACAAATTGTAGAGCAGGAAATTCTGCCATTATTTGCAAACGACTCAGGTAACTCGCAATGAATCTACTACGTTTAAATCTATTGCTTTTCTGTTTAATCGTGTTTGTTACTGGAAATTCAAACCCTGGCTATGCTGTGGTGGAAACCGTGGAGTTCGCCGACAGCAATACCGAGAAACGCTATAAAAACTTAATTGCTGAATTACGTTGTTTGGTCTGTCAAAACCAAAACATTGCCGAATCCGACGCAGATTTAGCGAAAGACTTGCGCCGAAAAACAGCAGAAATGTTGAATACGGGGAAAACCGATAGACAGGTTCGTAGCTATATGCGGGAGCGTTACGGTGATTTTGTTTTATACAAGCCACCCTTCGAAGGTCTAATCACTATATTGTGGTTAAGTCCCGTTCTACTACTGCTTGCATTGATTGTTGGACTAGTAATTACCGTGAAACGCCGACAAAAAAATGAGCGTTTGAACGACTCTCATTTCAGCAATACAAAAAAACACTCAAAGGTGCGTAAATTATTACGCGATGCGCCCAAACTGGATGATCACTAATTAACCACTTCGACGACTGCTTGGACTACATGAGCCGAATGAAATAAAACTTTATGAGTATATTTATTCTAATTGCTGGATTGATCACTATTGCCACTTTGGCCTTTTTAGCACTGCCATTACTAAAAGACCGAGCAGGTATTTCCTATGAGCGTCAAACACAAAATATTCATTTCGCTAAAGAACGCTTACAAGAATTAGCAACACAGCTAGAAAACGCAGAAATATCAGACACTGATCATGACGCGTTAAAACTTGAAATCGAGAAAAACTTGGCTGACGATATTGATCTCGACGGTCAGAACGAGCAGTTAAAAGACCAAGAACAAGGTAACAATAAAAACTTAATAGTCAGTCTATGCGTAATTTTACCATTAGTGGCAAGCGGCATTTACACTCAACTTGGAACGCCAGAGATTTTCAAAACGACACTTGTTGAAAACAATTTAAAAGGCCAGCTAAATTCGCAGCAAGTTGAGCAAATGTTGACTTCGGTAGAACAGCGCTTAGCCACAAACCCCAATGATCCTCAGGGATGGACGATACTGTCTCGAAGCTACCTTAGCTTGGGTCGCTACCAAGACGCGAAAAGAAGTTTCCTAAAACTCATAGAGGTCGGAGGAGAATCAGCCAATGTGTACGCTCAACTCGCGGATACCACGTCATTAATGACGGGTGGCGCGGTCAATGATGAAGCAATTGGCTATGTGAATAAAGCTTTGTCACTTGATTCACAACAGCCTCAAGCTCTATGGTTAGCCGGGCTGCATGCAGCTCAAAACGGTTTGCCTGAGCAGGCGGGCGGCTATTGGAATACATTGCTACCGCTGCTGGGACACGCTCCGCAACAACAGCAAGAACTAAAAACAATTATTCAACAGACTTTAGCCAGTGGCAGCTTAACTGACTCTCAAGCAACTACCCAAACATCTAAAGATACCGGACCAATAAATCTGAATGTGAAGGTGAATTTGGCGCTTTCAGTGAAAATAGCGCCAGAGCTTAGCGATAAAATTGATGCTGGGGATACAGTTTTTGTATTTGCTAGAGGGCAAAATGGACCACCACCACCACTTGCGGTAAAACGACTAAGAATTGCTGATTTACCTGCTGAAATAACGTTAGGTGACGCTGATGCTATGGTGCCTCAATTCAAGTTGTCGTTATTTGAAGATGTCCAGGTGCTCGCTCGAGTATCGAAATCTGGTCACCCGACCGCACAAGCAGGCGACTTGGAATCATTACCGATTAAAATCAAAAATAGCGAAACAAAAAGGCTCGAATTAATTATTAGTGAAATCGTCGAATAGCGATTCCGCCTATCAAAGCTAGATAACTAAATTTATGCGAACTATTCTTGCTCCAATGGAAGGTGTCGTGGACCACGGTATGCGCGAAGTTTTGACTCAGCAAGGAGGTTATGATCGCTGTGTCACTGAGTTCATTCGCGTTAATGATCAGAAGATTCCGGAACACGTATTTCGTCGTTTTTCACCTGAATTAGAAACTGGTGGCACTACCACATCAGGAGTGCCAGTCTATCTGCAACTGCTTGGCGGAAATGCCGATTCCATGGCCGTAAATGCAGCGCGCGCGCAAGCTCTAGATCCGCCTGGTATAGACCTGAATTTTGGTTGCCCGTCTAAAACGGTTACCAAAAACGATGGCGGTTCAGCATTATTAAGAGAACCTGCTAGGATTGGCAAGATTGTTTCATGCGTGCGCACTGCGGTTGATCCGGCGATTCCAATTACAGCCAAAATCCGTCTTGGTTTTAGTAACTACGATTTTTTGGAGGAAATCGTCGATAATATCGTATCAGCCGGTGCTTCTGAATTGTGTATACATGCTCGTACCCGAGAAGATCGATATAAACCGCCAGCTCATTGGCATGTCGTTAAGAAAGTCGCAGAGCGAGCCTCTATACCGATAATTATTAATGGCGAAATTTGGTCGGTAATAGATGCCTCACGCGCGCGTGAACTCAGTGGTTGTTCAGACATAATGCTGGGTCGAGGCGCACTCACCTGCCCCGATTTAGCGCAGAGTATAAAAGCACATCATCATGGGTATCAATATACACGCAAAAGCTGGCTAGAAACTTTACAGATCATGGTGCAATATTTACGGAGCGCACAAAACAAACACCCATTATTCGTGAGTAATCGCGCCAAACAATGGCTGGTATTTTTGCAGATGCACTACCCACCTGCTGCTCAGTTATTTCACCAGATTAAAAGGCTGAAAGAGGCTAAAGACGTATTTCAAGCCATTGACGTGTACTCTATGGACGCGCTTGCCCTAGAAAGCCAATAAAATAATCAAGACAGTAGATGAGGTTTAGGCCCCTAGGGAAATAAGTAAACCTGTAGGGAAATAAGTAAGCCTGTAGAAATAAGTAAGCCTGTAGTTAAAGAAAAAACGACTCCGTAGTCGGGTTGGGGGTACTACGAAGTCGTTTATAAAACTAATGTCATTGCGCAAACCATTATACGAACAGGGAAGGATGATTTCACACACTCAACATCAGTTGATTAGAGGCAAAACTATACATTTGCAGGCATGGTTATAGTGAGTGGCAACCAGACCTAGGCAATTCGAGATAATACAATTGCCTACTCTTAACTTAATTTAGTACAGACTTGAGCGTTTAACAATTGGGTTATTAATGAATTCATTATTTACCATATGTGAATAATAAACTCGATTTACGGTGATTAATGCGGTATTTGTGTTTTATAATTTATAATAACAATAAGCTCATTATTAACTAATACCGAACAATATGGACAAGCTAGGAGACATTGAACTATTTATCAATATTGTCAAACACAAGGGATTAGCGGCAGCGGGTCGTGAACAAGGTCTGTCGCCGGCCAGCGTCACAGCTCGACTCAATAGGCTAGAGAAAAATTATGGAGTTCGCTTACTGAATCGTACGACACGCAGCGTGACCCTTACTGAGGAAGGACGCAGGTTTTTTAATAGTTGCGTGCGGATATTAGCCGATATGAAACAAGCCGAGGAGTGGCTGACTACAGGGCAAAGCGCACTCGCCGGGCGATTAAAAATAACCGCTACTATTGATTTGGGTCGAAACGAAATAGCACCTCTGCTTAAGGATTTTGTACAACAATACCCCGATGTCTCAGTACATTTAACGCTAATCGACGAGCGAGTTAATTTGGTTGAGGGAGGTTATGATCTGGCAATTCGTTATGGTTCGATGCAAGATAGTAGCTTAATTGCCAGAAAATTAGCATCAAGCAAACGCATGCTATGCGCTAGCCCAGAGTATTTAAAGAAACACGGTCATCCGAAAAAACCAGAGGATCTAAAAAACCACTACTGCGTTGCGATGGAGCAAGAAGAAAAATACTTGCAGCGCTGGTATTTTGTACGAGACGGCGTTAAATCGTCTCATGTTATCGATATGGTTATGTCGTCTAACGACGGCGGGCAAGTCAGGCAATGGGCATTAGATGGCCTCGGTATTGCAATAAAATCATACTGGGATATTAGAGCTGATTTAAAAAGCGGACGCCTAGTCGAATTATTAGAAGATTATAACTCTGGCTACACGCCTCGCACCGACAATTCCAATGTTGATCTCTATGCTGTTTATATCAGCCGAGAATTTTTACCCGAACGTACAAGAATCTTCATTAACTTATTACTTGAACATTTTGAAACACTTTCTAAGAAATAAGAGTTTTAACCCAGAATAAAAAACATCAGCCATTGATATAATCATCAAGTCGCTGTAGCATTTCCGAACTCTTTTCGTGTGGCAAAAAACTGGCCGTAAAACTATTTCTTGCAAGTTGTGCCGCCTGTTCTTTAGTCATACCTAATTCATTTTTCAACACCAGAAAGTTTTCATTAATATAACCCCCAAAATAGGCAGGGTCATCAGAGTTGACAGTAACTCGAATTCCTTGATCTAGTAGCTCCAAAATATTGTGGTCCGCTATTTGATCAAATACACAAAGGCGCACGTTCGACAGTGGGCAAACTGTGAGCGGCACCTTGTCATCACGTAATCGCTTGAGTAATTCCACATCTTCAATGGAACGCACCCCGTGATCGATACGCTGCACATTTAGTAGATTCAATGAATCCCAAACGTATTGCGGTGGACCCTCTTCACCCGCATGAGCAACGGCTTTATAACCCTGTTCACGGGCACGCGTATAAAGTTCTTGAAACTTTTCTGGGGGGTTACCCACTTCTGCACTCGCCAAACCAATCGCCACAAACTTATCTCTAAAGGGCTCGGCTTGTTGAAGAGTTTGTATACACTCTTGCTCACTTAAATGTCGCAAAAAACTAAGAATCAATAAAACCGACTGTCCCCAAGTTGTGCGAGCTTCCTCTATCGCAGTATTAAAGCCATTCATCATGGTTTCAAAAGAAACGCCATTGGGTGCATAAGTCTGCGGTTCGACCATAATTTCTGTATGGAGAACGTTTTGCTCTCGACACTTTATGAGATAGTCCATCATTAAATTATAAAAATCTTCCTCGTCAATCAGCACCGAAGCTCCCATATAATACAGATTAAGAAAGCTTTGTAAGTTATTAAAATCATATGCTAATTCAACCTCTTGAACAGTGGAATACGGCAAACTGATTGAATTTTTCGCAGCAAGTTGCAACATACGCTGCGCTTGCAAGCTTCCATCAATATGTAAATGCAATTCCGCTTTGGGCATGTCGCAGAGCCATTCTTTCATGGTGTTTTTTTCCTCGATTCTAATTGTGCGTTTAATATTAAATTCTTAGGTTCATTATTGACAGTTTATGTGTTAAATCCACGTGTGAGAACTGAAAGTGTAAACCGCGAAATATCAGAACGAAACCTATCAATGTATTGACGGCAAGTATCTTATTTTAATAAATTATCAAAAAGTGACTTATGCTGCTTTCTATTTCTTAATGCAAGCTTGTCTGCCCTTAGAAAATTGAGCCAACCCCCAGAATCAAGCTAACAAGCGACATGGTAATATTTATCACGAATACGCACATGTATATGCATTATTAAACGTATGCTTCATGACGCAAGCCAAAGTTCAATGTACATCATCTATAAAGATAGCGAGAGTCTCTGATTTAATACTCACACAAAATGGAATACTATAAGATTATGACTATGAAAAATACGATAATCTTGGTTCTGTGTGCAGCAGTCTTAAGCGGTGCCCTAAGTGCTATTGTAACGTCAGCCATTGGCCCTAAATTAATTACGGGTGCTGATACCGAGTCTATAGACAAGCTGCAACAGCGTATAAAACAAATGGAAGTGCTGCTTGACCAAGAAAAATTGGAACGCTTAAAACTGCAGCAGCAAATTGCTCAAGGCTCTAGTGTTAACATCGATATAGATAATCAATTAGTCAGTGAAGATACCGTTGAAGGTGAAACTGATGGAGCGGAATCCAATTCCCAAAAAGCACTAGAAGATCCGACAACCGAAATTCAACAATTCAGACAAACAAGACGTTCTCGAACCTTATCTGAAACCAGAAAACGCCGCTTGGTTGCAGCCGGGTTTGCCGAAGAGGAGGCAAATTGGCTGCTAAAAAATGAATCTGATGTGCAGCTACAAACCTTATACAGAGATCATGAGGCACGACGTATCGCACTGCAAAACAGTCAAAGCACCCCGCGCGTTAGTTCGGCCGATCAACTAAGAGCGAACATAGGGGATGATTATTATGAGCGCTACTTGAAAGCAAACAATCGATCAACCAATGTTTCTGTTGGCAGTATTTTAGGTTCTTCACCAGGAGAAAACGCTGGACTTCAGACTGGTGATCGAATTGTGAGATATGCAGGTGAGCGAGTATTTAATGTGCGTGATCTTAACAACCTAACCGTGCAAGGTACCGCTGGCGAGAGCGTGCTAATTGAAGTGGAACGTAACGGATCACCACTACAACTTACTATTCCACGAGGCCCCGTTGGTATTAATGCTAATCGGCAACGCTAGTTCGATTTAATTAAATTTTGGTTTGCGCTTCTCAATAAACGACGCCACGCCCTCTTCACCATTTGGCGAATTCGCACAATACGCGATTCCTCGACTCTCTAACTCCATTTGCGTCTCAAAATTATTATCGAAACTTGCCAAAAGTAGTTTTTTAACCATGGAATTGGACTCTCTGGCTCCATCCACACACATCTGAGCCATTTCTTCAGCGGCTGACATCAATTCGT
>CAZJWW010000124.1:0-8225 GCA_964549895.1 uncultured Gammaproteobacteria bacterium | reverse complement strand
GCGCATTTAGCGGCAATCATAACCGGCAGCGAATATCCGCAGTTACCGTAACTCATGGGAGCGAAGAATGAGCGTGGACGCTCAAAACGCAAATAGCTATGCGCCACCGAATTTATATTACCAATATCTGTGGATACCATAACGTTCTCTGGCATGGCTTTTTCCAATTCACGCAATACTTGGCGAGGATGTAACCAATTGCCTTCTTCGGCCTCATGTTCGGCAATCATGTCCAGACTGAAATCGTCTTTCTCGTGAATCCATTCATCCAGCTCGGCTTCCCACTCGGCTTTCTCTGATGCTATCTCAGCAGCACGCTCCGCTTTATTTGCATCGCAAACCAGTTCTTTACTATCAAGTAAACGAGTGAGAGCGATGGCAGCGGCTTTAGCATCGCCACATATACCGACAGAGATTTTCTTTACGAGACCGAGCATTTTATGATCGGCGTCGATCTGAATTATTTTAGCGTCCTTTGGCCAGTAGTCCATTCCGTGCTGAGGTAGGGTACCAAAAGGACCCAAACGCGAACCCAGCGCTACAACTACGTCGGCTTTGGATATTAGCTTCATTCCTGCTTTAGAGCCTTGATAACCAAGTGGGCCACACCAAAGAGGATGGCTCGCTGGGAAAGAATCGTTGTGTTGGTAACTGTTGACCACGGCTGCCCCCAAGCGTTCAGCCAGAGTCTGACATTCCGCCATACCGTCAGCCATAATGACACCGCCACCTGAAACAATGACCGGAAACTTAGCTTCGGCTAATAGATCAGCGGCTTCTTGCAATACGTTTTCACCGCCAGGGCCTCGATCCAGTTTAGTCGGCTGAGGAATCTCAA
Source organism: uncultured Gammaproteobacteria bacterium (assembly GCA_964549895.1). Taxonomy (GTDB): domain Bacteria; phylum Pseudomonadota; class Gammaproteobacteria; order Arenicellales; family Arenicellaceae; genus Arenicella. The sequence goes on along the minus strand of CAZJWW010000124.1, from coordinate 7,387 downwards.
CGTCGATATCGCCGTAGAAATAATCACGGGGAATATTAAGTTGCGTAGGGCCAAGTTCGGAATGGGCACGATCAAAACAGCGGCCTGTGTATTCCGCCATACGTGCGGGATGATTTACATGGCCCTGATATTTTACGAACTCTTGGAACATGGGCAGCTGGGCTGCTTCTTGGAAGCCTCCTAAACCTTGGGTGATGGTTCCAGTTTCTGGGGTAATTACCACCACTGGGCTGTGTGCCCAATAAGCCGCCGCCACCGCGGTAACGCAGTTACTAATGCCCGGGCCATTTTGACCAATAATTACGCCGTGTCGCCCGGTTGCGCGCGCATAACCGTCAGCCATATGCGCAGCCCCCTGCTCATGTACCACCGGAATCAAGCGAATACCAGCGGGCGCAAATATGTCCATGGCATCCATAAACGCCGAGCCCATAATGCCAAAGATATCGGTGACGCCATTAGCCACCAATGTTTCTACGAACGCTTCACTAGGAGTCATGCGTGCCATAATTTACATACCTGATAATTAATAATATTGAGTCACGGAAGATTAACAATCAAGGGTAAAAAATACAATATAGCTACTAAAATGAATCTAAAAGTCTCAATAATTGGCAATATGTAATTATATTAACTAACTAATTGATTTTAAAAAGCTTAAATAAACCTTGCTCACTTGGTCAGGCGCTTCCACGTGTGGGTAATGACCGATGGTGGTGAATTCTTCACAATGATCGAGTCGACAATTGAGCTCTTTGTAGCGGCCCACTAAATGTGCTCCTGATACTGGATCGACTGAGCCATTAATGAGGCTGATGGGAAAAGGAGAATTCAGCAGTGCACCTACCCATCGTTCACGATGCTGACTTCGATCGCGCATGTACGTTATCAGGTTGTGAAACGCATGCCGCCCGTTATTAAAGTTTATAGCTTCCCAAAATCCGGTTAAGTCGTTGTGGGTTGGTTTAGTATTGACGCCAAATACTGAGCTAAATGATTTACTGAAAGTCTTAAAACTAGTAATGCGATTGATGAATTTTCCTATCGGACTCAACATTAGTTTTTGGATTAGTAAAGGTCTATGCGTTTCAGGAAAGAGGCCGCCGTTTAGTAGACCACAAGATAGCCATGTGCCAACGCCGGTGCCATCAATTTGCCGAGCCAAAAGTTCTTGAGCTACAGAAACTCCGTAGTCGTGTGCTAGTACATGGATATTGGTTAGCTGTTCTTGTTCAAGTTGTTGCTTCAGTAAGGCTTCACATAAATCGGCTTGTAGGTGTATCGAGTAATTTCGCTGATCGGGTTTGTCTGAAAATCCGAAGCCCAACATATCGAGAGTGATGAGGCGATAGTCTTCTCTTAAACTATTCCATATCGGTTCAAAGTCCCAGCTACTGGTAGGAAAACCATGAATAAGCAGTATGACCGGCTTATCGGTAGTACCTTCGTCTATGAAGAAAATGGAATGCTCGCCTAGTTGCGCATAGGCACCTTTGTTGTACCAAGCACGTAAATCTGTGTGCTCAATTTTAACGGAATCATTTGTGGGCATACTTTAAGGGCTTAGTTTAAGGGTAAAGAGGTTGGTAATAGTTTTTGGAAAGAGTGTTTGGAAATACGGTCAAATAATCATATAGAGTATATTTTGTTTGGTTCGATTGACATACAACATTATCTAGACATATTGTTAAGTATACTGTTATCTGAATCAAATGAGCCACCATACTAATAAGAAAATTTTGTTATGAATCATGCGATACCTAAGATCGACACACTGATTGAAAAAGTTAAAGTATTTAATAATGGCGAAATACCTTTGGTACAAGATATAGCCATTAAAGATGGCAAGATCATCGCGCGTGATGAGCATATTGATGGTAGCTTCGCTCGCAATATTATTGATGGCGAGGGGCTTTGGGCTATGCCGGGCTTATTTGATATTCACACTCACTACGATCTAGAACTAGAAGTGGCGCCTGGTCTGCCTGAGTCGATACGCCACGGAACCACCTCAGTAGTCATATCTAATTGCAGCCTGGGCTTAGCCTATGGTGCGCAACGCGATGGTGATATTGACCCTATTGTTGATTGTTATGCGCGGGTGGAAAATATGCCTAAGTCGGTATTACGTGCCTGCGCGGATAAGATGGATTGGAACACTCCGCGCGAATATCTGAGTCATTTAGACAGTCTTAATTTGGGCCCGAATGTGGTTACTATGATTCCGCATTCCATGCTGCGGATTCATGCAATGGGCTTTAACGATAGCGTTAATCGTGACCCTAGTGAACCTGAAATAGTCGATATGCAGAACGAGCTGCGCGATGGTTTGCGTATGGGCTATGCTGGACTTTCCACTGATGCATTGCCATTTCACTATTTGGCCAATAAGCCTAATTGTCATAAAACCATCCCCACCCAGTTTGCTAAATTCGATGAGATTAAAAAATTAACGCAAATCGTTCGTGAAGAAGCTGCTTTGTGGCAGGCCACACCACCAAAAGACAAGCCCCTTGAAGTATTAAAAATGTTTTTGCTTACCTCTGGGCGTTTTTACAAACAACCATTAAAAGTGACGGTGGTGGCTGCACTAGATGTTGCCAGTAATAAAAGTATTATTAAGCAAGCTAGGCTGTTAGCGAATCTTTTGAACTCAAAATTTATTCAAGGAAAGTTTCACCTACAAGCTTTAGGGGCGCGCTTCAAGATTTGGTCGGATGGCTTAATAACGCCGATTGCCGAAGAAATTCCTGAATTACGCGCGCTCAATGAAACCGACTTGGAGGACCGGGACGCTCGAGTCGCATTAATGAAAGAGCCTGAGTATCAAAAAGTTTTCAGAGCAATGTGGATGACGGGAAAAAAAGGTTGGACGCTGGCGCGACTCAAACGAATTTTGAACTTGGAAGGCTACGCATTTGATCGCGATATTGCACAAATGACTATTGATATCTGCCCCTTTAAGCCATGGGAGGGGCTCACTTTTCAAGCCGTTATGGATCAGATTATTGCGGTAAATCTGGGTCAAGAAAGTGGGCTTGATGAAGAACAACAAGCGTATGTGCGAGAAACATTTAGTGAGATTTCTGACGAAGCAGACTTCGTTATGCAAATGTTTATCCAATTTGATACTCAGCTATCGTGGAACACGGTTACAGCCAATCGAGATATTAAAACCGTGCGTAATTTGCTTATGCATCCAAAGTTGTTGCCAGGCTTTAATGACAGTGGAGCGCATTTAACTAATATGGCGTTTTACGACGCTAACTTACGAGCGCTTAAGTTAGCTTATGAGGGTGGTGAAAAAGATCTTTCGTATATGGTAAAACGTTTAACAAAAGATGCAGCCGATGTGTTTGGGGTAGAAGGCGGCACTATAAATGTCGGCGATACAGCAGACCTAATATTAGTGGACCCGAAAAAATTGATCAACTACGATGGCGAGCAGCATGTTGAGCGCATACACCGAGACGAATTTCAACACGATCAATTAGTTAACCGTTCTGATGGTGTCTTGCCTTTGGTCATGGTGGCCGGAAATACAGCTTGGTCCAATGACCAGTTTTCAGAGACATTAGGTAAAAAGAAATTTGGCCGCCTATTAAAAGGACTTAACGCGAAAGATATAAAGCCCCAAGTTGCGCATACTCCGTGAATAAATAGTTTGTAGCCAGCTTGCTGATCTGCCAACATTAGCGCATGAGCGCATTTTTCTTATCCGTCAACCGTGATGGCTCTGCTTTTGCGCCGAGTCAGGCGCAAAGCATGATGAAGCAATTAGATCGCTTCGGCCGAGACAGTAAGCAGTTGCTAGTACACGATAACTATGCCCTTGGCTATCAAAGTTTATGGACGGTTCCCTCTGAACAAGGAGAACAACAACCGTTGCGCAATCAACGCACTGGCGACTATATGATGTTTAGTGGCCGTATTGATAACCGCGACACTCTTATTAATTTGCTGCAATTGAACGATCCTCAACTGAGTGACGCACAGTTACTCATGTCTTTTTATCAGCGTTATAAAACGCGATTACACAGCAAGCTAAAAATAATAGTTGGCCCGTTCGTATTTGTGATATTTAATCCGCAGAAAAACCAAGTTATCGCTGCACGCGATGCAATGGGTGGCCGCTATTTATGCTACCGCATTACAGAGCAACATATTCATATAGCGAGTTATGAAATGGCTATTGTTGCGCACGATTCTGTGGATTACGCTATCAATAAACGCAAAGCGGCTAAGGCTTTGTCAGTTGATACCAATCTTCAACCTTGCAGTGCCATTGTGGGTATTGAACCAATATTGCCGGGCCATTGTCTAAGTCTACTAGCTGGTCAACATAGCAATGGAGTGTTTTATTTGCCGGACCCTAAAAAGCGCATTCACCTGCGTAATGATGAGCAATATGCGCTGGAATTTAGAAGGTTGTTAGATCAGGCGGTTGCGCGTCGATTACCAAGCGTAGGTGGGGTTGGATCAATGTTGAGCGGCGGCCTAGATTCGGTACCTATGTCTATTTCTGCATGCGAGCGTCTGCAAAAGACTCAGGAAAGTTTAACCGCTTTTTCATGGGTGTTCGATAAATTTCCTGAGTCGGATGAGCGCGAATACTCAAGCGATGTTTGTAAACGGTTCGGTATTGATCAGGTGTGTATTAATTGCGATGAAGTTTGGCCACAGTTCAATGAAGGCATGCATATCAACCCCATAGTGCCATTTGGCATTCCTTATTCGGAGTTTCAACAATCGATCATGCGCGCTGCAATGCAGAGGAATGTCAGTACCTTATTAACGGGTATTTATGGTGATCACTTATATCAGCATACTAATACTGTTTTTCTTGAACTGCTGAGCCGTGGGCGCCTGCGGCAATTCACTCAAGAATTTAAACGTTTTTGGAATGAGGCTCCTAGTAAAACGGAGTTTCTTAAATTTTATTTTGTAGCGCATTTACCCGGTGTTAGGCGATTGCAGAAGTGGCGTCAGAATCGACGAAAAAAAACGTCCGATTTGTTAGTAGATGAATTGTTGGATGAAATGTCAGATGAAGCAGATAGCCACTCAAACCCTGAGTCTCATTACTTGGCGTCGTACTCGAAAGAGGCATTGCGCCCCGAACAATATCAAAGCATATTAGACGCGGCTATTGGTGAGGATGCAGCCAGTGGTAAATATATGGAGGCCAAATTTAATCTTGAGCGACGGTATCCATTTCGAGACAGAGAATTATGCGAATTTATGTTGGCGATTCCCAGCGATCAGTTATATTTTAATTTGTCGCTCAGGCCAATACTAAAACGAGCCTACCAAAGTGATCTGGGAGACATGTTGTTAAATAGGAATACTAAAACCAGCTTTCTACCGGTTATTAATGCCGGAATTACCGCTGACCATAGATGCGAAAAATGGTTTGAGCAAAAACCACAGGCTTGGAGAGCCTATGTAAAAGAAAGTTACTTTAAAGCCGAGAGCGCTCCTAAATCTATGTTAAATATAGTACGCTGGCGATGTGGTTTTTATAATTACTGGAAATCCACATGCTATAGTGTAATCGCAAAACAGTTGGGAAAAGCCCAAAAGTAAAGTGAAAAAAATTAATAACAAAAAAAACAGTCATCGTAGCAGCGACGCGAGTTCGGCCAAGAACTCACGCAAAGAGTACGAAAAGCCCGTGCTAATTGCCTACGGCGATGTGCGTGATGTTACTTTAGGAGGCACTGGTGGCCTTGGTGAAAGTGGTTGTGAGTGTTTGTTTAGAGAATTGCCAAGTGGTGCGAGTGCTGGTTGCCCAATAGTTTGTCCCAGATAAAATTTTCTTCAGAGACCTAAAAGGTAACTCAGGAAAAAAGAGAGCCTAGGCTCTCTTTTTCTATTTTAAAGCTTAGTGGTTTTAAGGCTTAGTAGTTATAAGGCTTAGTAGTTATAAGGCTTAGAACTCAGTAAATTCAGAGCAAAGTTTCTCTAATTTATTTTTTTTTAGTTGCACATAACAGGGTAAACCATCTTTGTACGGCGGGTAATCTTCTCCGGCTATTAGTGGTGCTAAATAGGTTCGGCACTTATCCGTTATGAAAAAACCGTCCTCACTAATATAATCACGCGGCATCTTTTCTTCTACATTGGCGACATCGGCCAATGGCGCATGACCAATCTCCCAGGTATACGGCGCATCGTTAGTTCTGACAATAGTCGGCATAACTGCGTTTTGCCCACTTACCGCCATTTCGATGGCAGCCTGACCGAGAGCATAAGCTTGTTCTACATCTGTTTTAGAACCAATGTGTCGGGCCGCGCGCTGTAAATAATCACATACCGCCCAATGACACTTTAAGTTTAGAGCTTCTTTAATTAGTCCCGTAACAACGGGCGCAACGCCGCCTAACTGCGCGTGCCCAAATGCATCTTTAACACCAGAGTCGGCTAAAAATTTTCCATTAGGATATTTAGCACCCTCTGATACCACGATCGAACATTGACCTTTCTCTTTTACTACCGAATCTACTTTCGCTAAAAAAGCCGATTGGTCGAAATCGATTTCTGGAAATAAAATAATATCGGGGCCAAGATCTCGTTCATCGCTGGCTAAACCTGCAGCGCCTGCGATCCAGCCGGCGTGTCGGCCCATTACTTCCATAACAAATACCTTAGTAGAGGAAGAACTCATTGACGCTACGTCCATTGATGCTTCGAGTATGGAGACGGCCACGTATTTTGCGACCGAACCAAAGCCCGGTGAGCAATCTGTAAATGGCAAGTCATTATCGATAGTTTTCGGCACGCCAACGCAGGTGATGGGGTAGTCCATCGATTCAGATAATTGCGAAACCTTATGGGCGGTGTCTTGTGAATCACCGCCACCATTATAGAAAAAGTACCGGATATCGTGAGCCTTAAATACTTCAATTAGGCGTTCGTATTGGGTTTTATGCTCACTTAATGACTTTAACTTATATCGGCAGGAACCGAACGCGCCTGAAGGCGTGTACTTCAATGCTTCAACGTCTTCGGCACTTTCCATATAGGTGTCAATCAGTTCCTCAGATAATGCGCCTAATATGCCATCCTCCCCAGCATATACTTTGTTGATATGTTCAGGGTATTGTTTAGCGGTTTGAATAATCCCAGCAGCGGACGCATTGATAACGGGCGTGACCCCTCCTGATTGAGCATAAAAGGCATTGTGAGCAGGCATATTAATATTCCATGTAAATTTCGTTACAGATTAATGCCTGATTATAACGCTACTGTGACCTTAAGGGCGTTTAATATGGAATTCACGGCTTATTAATCGGTACAATTGGCTTTTAAATAGATCACAGGCTCTTCAGCGAATAGAGAGGTAAACAAGATGGCAAAAATTTCAGTAATCGATACCGATGGTCAG
>CAZJWW010000123.1:0-8298 GCA_964549895.1 uncultured Gammaproteobacteria bacterium | reverse complement strand
CCCCCATCGAACCCGCCGTCTTCACCACCACAAAATACCGTGATTTTTCCGCCGATATATCTCCTTCTTGACGAAGCAGGATAATTTAGATCCATTTGAGCAGTGACGGCAAGAAAAACTCAGTTACCAATACACGTGAACTTTGATAATCATAAGGGGTACGACGAGCAGGCACTTTATGTATACCGAATTTAAATTCAGCAAACTCTCTTTTTGATACGCGGATATTACCGTCTTTGAATAACACATGTCCGAGAGGTGTCTGGCCCAAATTAGCGATCCCCCTGCGCCCTTTAAGAACTAAGGCTAGTGGAATAATGCTGCGCGCATAAATCACAGCCTCTCCATGAATCTTTAATTCGACTTGTCGAATCATGGCCGCGCGAGTCAAAGGTCGACTAAGTTTCCGTTGTTCATGCCATTGTGGAATAGCGAAACCTTGCTGCAATACACTGACGCTAAAACTCCCACCGCTCAATTCAGTTAGAGCTGCGGTTAATGAGCCTTGGTTAGTTATCCAAGGCCGCAAGGTATCATCCAAAGAACGTTGACTTAAGGTATTGTCAGCACACCAAAACGATGAGGGACTTAGACCTGAGTAATTCATTCAAACAACAAATAAGGCAATACGTTTACGCAATACTAAATGTTAAGCGATTGGAATATCAACCGCTTGCAACAATGGTATCGGCACATGGATCAAAGCACATATAACTCGAATCATTTCATGTTCTGCGGTAACAACTTCTCCGTCACTCAAAGCGGTGTGAGCCAAAGCGACAACGACCTTACGTTTATCCTCTGGTGTCAGCTTATTCAAAGTGGCCAAAGCCTTATCCATTCTTGCATACCAATTATCGCTAAAACTAAGATTTTTATGATGAATGCCTGCGCTTGACATGCCCGCACGAAACGCTCTTTGGGCTTCTTGTAGACCCTGCGGAGTTTGACTGTTTTGTCCATTAGAGGCGACCGCACTAATCACCAAAGTAAGTTCATCGATACAGTTTTTTAACTGTTTTTTACCGTGTAATTGAGTACGGTTGGGATAATGCGATTCGCGCAAATATTTTGTCATTAAACGCGACAACAGATACTCAAAAGAATCAAATTTATTGTCAGAAAGAGAAAGATGCTCAATGGTCGTTAAAATTTTCTGTATATCAGAGACTGGGCGACGTTTAAGGGTTGGAAAACAAATCTCCAATAACGGTAGTCGCTCTTCTATTTTTACCAAGCCATTCGCCTGTATCAAATGATTTAATTTTCCCTCACTAATATCACCCATTTCTCGAACAACGGTGAGTAATTGTTGCTCTCGCACGGCTTCATCTTCGTTTAATAAACAATAGAACAACACTTCTGGCGCCCACTCCAAACTGTGCGCGGCACTGGACAATGCTGACGGCAACGCAGCCGTTATAATGGCAGCAGCGGCGATACGCTCAAATTCAGGGTTACCGATATTGTTAATCAAAGAGTCAATATCAAATATGCCTCCCCTGGGTTTACCTTGAGCTTTGACTTCTTGTTCTTTAGCGGCTAACTCTGCTTGTACGTGTTCGCGTATTTCTTGTGCTTTTAATTTGTCGGCTATTTGCGCAATCTCGCCAGCATCAAAGTGTTTTTCAATGCGCTCAATGCGTTGTTCCAATGGCGGGTGCGTAGCAAACATAAATGACCGATAACCACTGCCAAACAACATATGGCTGACTTCTTCAGAGTCTGATTTAAGATAAGAAGAATGATTATAGGCCGCTATCTTTTTTAGCGCGCCAGAGATCCCTGATGGATCGCGAGTGAACTGTACAGCTGAAGCATCGGCCAAAAATTCTCGCTGCCGCGACAGTGCAGACTTCATCCAGCGGGCAAAAAACAAACCGATATACCCAATTATCATTAAACCGGCACCAATAAATACAATGGCCGAGCCGCCTTTATCGCGCGATGAAGACATACGAAAACGACTTGAATGCAGAAATTGTCTACCCAGTATCGCAATGACCATAATTCCAAAAATAATTCCCATCATGCGAATATTAATGCGCATATCGCCATTGAGAATATGGCTAAATTCATGAGCAATAACGCCTTGTAGTTCTCTGCGATTGAGTTTTTCTAGCGTGCCTTGCGTAACCGCGACCGCCGCATCGGAAGACGCATAACCGGCTGCAAAGGCATTGATGCCCGGCTCATTTTCCATGATATACACTTCGGGAACTGGCGCACCGGATGCTAAAGCGATTTCCTCTACAACATTGTACAACCGCCGCCGCAACGGGTCTCGTGTATCTGGGGTAACCAACGCTGCTCCCATACTGCGCGCAACTTTTCCGCCACCGCTACGCAAACTGGCTATTTTTCCAAGACTTGCTAGGCCGATAAGACCACCAGTTGCTGCACTGCTACCGAACAGCAAATTGGCATTTGCCGCCCACATTTCTGGGTTAGCGAGAGAAGCGAAGCCACCTTGAGAAAGTTGCGCAGCGCCATTTGAAGCACTAGGCTGCAAAGAAAATAACAACAGTACAATAAAATCAATCGCTAAGATAATTAGCAAGGCGACGCCAAGGAAGGCCAATATAATCCAGCGAGATTGCTTACGCGCCTTCTCTTGATGTTCAAAAAAATTCATGATGAAAAATCACTCATTCTGATTCTATATGCGGTTAGTTTTTTGATAATAAATAAATCATCTCACCCTGAACTTTATCGTCGTTATGGGTTGGCAATATAGAGAAACCCATTTTTTCACGCTCATTAATCTCATTAAAAAAATCATTAAACGATTGTTTGTTCCAAACGTGTACATGAATGCTTCTTGAGCGATGAAAATCAAATAACCGTTTACGTTTAATCGGGTTAAGAGGAATACGGTTGCCATTGTAATAATTCAACGGTAAACCATTTTCAATAAAGTACCGTTTAACTTCGGGATGAATCTCACTGACAGTTTCTTTGTATTTCAAAAACTCTTTTATGTGCTTGTTGCTAAGGCTAGTTACACCGGCCTTATATTCTTGCCATAGGTGCTCTTTACTTGTGAGTGCACGAGCCTTGTCAAAGGTAAAATCTTTATCGGGTACCGTTAGAAAAAATTGTCCACCTGAGCGTAAATTATCACTTACGTTCTTTAAAAACTGTATCGGATTAACCAAATGCTCTATGACATGATTCGCGATAATAAAGTCAAAAGCCTGTTCTTTGAGTAATGCAAGATCGTCCGTATCAAAATCAATTAATAAATCCGGATCAACCAACGAATCTTTAATATCTATGAGCTCAGGGAATAATATTAGTGCATCGGCTTTAGAAAGCCGATCAGCATAATGAACAGTCGCTTTTTTTTCGTCTACAGGCAGAGGGTTGTTCAAAGGGCCTAGTTCGATACCCTTACCCACAAGATGCTGGATAGAAATTTGGCTTTTAAGTTCCACCACTAACCCTAAAACAAATATCTGCTTTTACTCTAGTAACTCTTTAAATTAAGCTTTATCAAGTAACGATCAATTGTTAACGACCTTAAAATTCTACCTTAGGCACTTCACGCATCGATTCTTCTTCAATTTCGAGCAATTCAGCAGGCGCAAATTGGAACCAATTAGCAATAAAGTTACTGGGGAATTGCTCACGTAAGTTGTTGTACATCATCACTGCATCATTAAACGCTTGACGAGCAAAAGACACCTTGTTTTCAGTGGTCGTTAGTTCCTCAGAAAGCTGCATCATATTTTCGTTGGCTTTCAAATCGGGATACGATTCAGACAAAGCGAATAGCCGCCCTAGAGCCCCACTCAAACCTTGCTCAGCCTGCCCCAATTGTTTCATGGCTTCAGGATCTGTTGGATCCGCTTTGGCTTGGCTTAAACCATTGACCGCTGCGTTGCGCGCATTAATAACCGCTTCTAAGGTTTCTTTTTCATGCGCCATGTAGCCTTTGGCCGTTTCAACCAGATTCGGAATCAAGTCATGGCGGCGCGTTAGCTGTACATCGATTTGCGCGAATGCATTTTTATAGGCATTACGACCCGAGACTAAACGGTTAAACATACCAACACCAAATAAAATGATGCCGACAAAAATGATCAATAATATAGTTCCAGTTCCCATCGTGGATGTCCTCTAGTTAATTGCTGTCCTGTTATAACAGATAATGAACGAGGTTGGTAATTTGACTTGCCAGTTTGGGATATTTGTCTATAAAAAAACCCGATTCTCTTTCGATAATCGGGTTTTTACTGCCAACCTTTTTAGGTGACGATGGTAATAAAGCTTAGCGGCGCTTCATAACCTTCTTAAGAGCTTGTAATTGTGCGGCCGCCTGAGCTAATTCAGCTTTGGCTTTGGCATAGTTAATATCGGCGCTTGAATCTTTCAATGCTTGTTCCGCTTTGCGCTGTGCTTCCAAGGCCGCGGCTTCGTCAATATCATCCGCTCTAATAGCAGTATCTGAAAGTACCGTGATCTTCTTTGGCGTCACTTCTAATATGCCACCTGAAACATAGATAACTTGCTCTTCGCCGTCTTCGGTTTGTACTCGCACGTCCCCAGCCTTCAAGTTGGTCAGCAATGGCGTATGTTGTGGATAAATACCCAACTCACCAGACTCAGCCGTGGCAATGAGCATGGTCGCCTGACCAGAGAAAATCTCCTTCTCGGCGCTGACTACTTCTACTTGCATTGTACTCATACTATTCATCCGCTATAACCGCGATGCGGTTAGGTTGTTTACAACCTCGCGCTCAAGGCTGTTTTCTATTCGTTCCATCCGCTAAGCGGTTAGGTTACTTTAACTCAAAGAATTATTAAATCTATGATCTTAGCGAGGAAGATTTTTCTTAGAGCAAGACGCCAGTTCGCGGAGGGGAGGGAGTGTACATAAAGTACATGACCGACCTGAGCAAACTGGCAACGCGGCTATAAGGAAAATCAGTCCGCTAAGACATAGATTTGGCTTTTTCGACTACCTCTTCGATACCCCCCACCATATAAAAAGCCTGCTCAGGGTACTCGTCCATCTCACCAGAAAGAATTGCTTTAAAGCCTGCGATAGTTTCTTTTAGTGAAACGTATTTGCCATCGGCACCGGTGAAAACCTGTGCGACGAAAAACGGTTGCGATAAGTAACGCTGTATTTTCCGCGCACGCGCCACTGTTTGCTTATCTTCTTCAGACAACTCATCCATACCAAGAATGGCGATAATATCGCGCAGTTCTTTGTAGCGTTGAAGCGTATTTTGTACACCGCGAGCAACTTGATAATGATCGTCACCAATGACTAATGGATCAAGTTGGCGAGATGAGCTGTCTAGAGGATCTACCGCGGGGTAGATGCCCAGTTCAGCAATTTGCCGTGACAAAACAAGTGTTGCATCTAAGTGAGCAAAGGTTGTGGCTGGTGATGGATCGGTTAAATCATCCGCTGGAACATAAACTGCTTGGAATGAGGTGATTGAACCATTCTTGGTGGAAGTAATACGTTCTTGTAACGCACCCATCTCGGTAGCGAGGGTTGGCTGATAACCTACCGCAGAAGGCATACGGCCTAACAGGGCTGATACTTCTACCCCTGCTAATGTGTAGCGATACATATTGTCGATAAACATCAATACATCACGGCCTTCGTCACGGAAATATTCCGCCATAGTTAAGCCTGATAGTGCCACGCGTAAACGGTTACCTGGAGGCTCATTCATTTGCCCATATACCATGGCCACCTTATCGAGTACGCCGGCCTCTTTCATTTCGTAGTAGAAATCATTGCCTTCGCGGGTACGTTCGCCAACGCCTGCGAATACTGACAAGCCTTCTTGTGCGACCGCAATGTTGTTAATCAATTCCATCAAGGTTACCGTTTTACCAACACCCGCACCGCCAAAAAGACCTACTTTACCGCCCTTAGCGATTGGCATAATCAAATCGATTACTTTAATGCCCGTTTCTAGAATAGCGGTATCAGAGGCTTGCTCGGCATAGGCTGGCGGCTCGCGATGGATAGGGTCTCGTCTATCAGCAGAGACATCTCCCGCATTATCTACGGGACGGCCTAACACATCCATGATGCGCCCTAATGTGCCTTGGCCAACGGGTACTGAAATTGGTGCTTCAGTGTTAGTTACTTCTAGGCCTCGTTTTAGACCTTCAGTAACACCCATGGCAATGGTGCGAACAATACCGTCGCCCAATTGTGCTTGAACTTCCATAGTTAAATCAGCACTGGGCACTACTAATGCGTCATATACGTTTGGCACCGCATCGGCTGCGAACTGCACGTCTACAACCGCGCCAATGATTTCTACAATATTTCCGGAACTCATTTTAGTTTCCTCTAATAAACCAATTTTAAATTTCTTTCTTACAAATTCATTTAACTTATTAAGCTACTTAAGCTAGTTAAGCTTGAGCCTTCAGCTCGGGAATCTCTGATTCCGCGAAATAAGAGACCCGCGAATAAATCACACGGCGCTGGCACCCGCAACAATTTCTGATATCTCTTGAGTAATCGCTGCTTGTCGAGCTTTGTTATAAACCAACTCTAATTCGCCAATTAAATCACCGGCATTATCGCTGGCTGATTTCATGGCGACCATTCTAGCGGACTGCTCACATGCCACGTTTTCGACCACCGCTTGATAAATCTGCGATTCTATATAACGTTTTAATACGGTATCAAGAATCGGTTTTGCTTCTGGCTCATAAATATAATCAAACAACGCCGGCACTTCGGCAGTCGCTTCTTCGTTTGCCTGAACAGGCAACAACTGCAGAGCTTGCGCCGATTGCGTCATGGTGTTGACGAATTCATTTGATACTAAATATAAACGATCGATAGTACCTTCTTCATAAGCACTCAACATAGACGTAATCGCGCCCAGCAAATCACTTAAACTCGGTTGATCACCGTAGTTAGATGCTTCTGAAATAACGTTTCCACCGGCACGGCGAAAATACGCCAATGCTTTGGAGCCAATCGTAGCGACATCGATCTCTACATTTTTAGCATCCCAATCTGCCATGTCTGACATGGTTTTACGAAATACATTCATATTGAGACCACCACACAAGCCGCGATCTGAACTAACCACAATATAACCAACGCGCTTAACCTCACGCTCTAGCGTAAAGGGATGTTTGTATTCCAAATTCGCTTTGGCTATGTGCGCCACCACCGAACGAATTTTTTGCGCGTAAGGGCGCGCTGCCAACATACGATCCTGCGCTTTACGCATTTTACTTGCGGCGACCATTTCCATAGCTTTGGTAATCTTCTGCGTACTTTTTACGCTGGAAATCTGATCACGAATTTCTTTACCAACTGCCATATTATTCTCTATTCGCGGAGCCCACTACGTGGTCAGGCGGCTCGCCGCCTCGCGCTGAAGGCTCCTAATTAATTACCAATAATGATTTTCTAAAAAGCGTTCTGATTCTCTGGTTTGAGATTTTGCTCTCAATCGAGGCAAACGCATGCGCAGAATGTGAGCGTACATTTAACGAAGAGTAAGAACATAAAATCATTTCTAAAATATCTAACTAATGTTTAAAGTATAAAGAGCCCTCAGCGCGAAGCGGCGAGCCGCTTGCTCGCAAAGCGAGCTCCGCGAATTAAAAGCTGCCATTTGCTTTAAAATCTTTTAACGCCTCATGCATACCTTCAGTAACTTCGTCAGTCAATTTTGGTGCATCATTAATGCCATCCAACAACTTACCAAAGTTCGCTTTAACATGTGCCTGCATTGCCGCTTCACAAGCGCCCACTTGCTCTTTATCTACATCATCGAAGTAACCTTCGTTAGCGGCGAACAGAGATAAAGCGACTTGTGCCGTTGACATAGGTGAGTACTGCGCTTGCTTCATCAATTCAGTCACACGCTCACCACGGGCAAGCTGTGCTTGAGTTGCTTCATCAAGATCGGATGCAAATTGCGAGAATGCCGCCAGCTCACGATACTGAGCAAGCGCTAGACGAATACCACCGCCAAGCTTTTTAATAATATTAGTTTGTGCGGCACCACCCACACGAGATACCGATAAACCAGGGTCTACCGGAGGGCGTATACCGGAATTAAACAAATCGGTTTCCATAAAAATCTGACCATCGGTAATAGAAATTACGTTAGTCGGTACGAAAGCCGATACGTCACCAGCTTGTGTTTCAATAATAGGCAACGCAGTTAAAGAACCTGTTTTGCCTTTAACGCCACTAACGCGTTCTACTTCATCTTCATTGATACGCGATGAACGTTCTAACAATCTGGAGTGTAGATAAAATACGTCACCAGGATAGGCTTCACGACC
>CAZJWW010000122.1:1514-8395 GCA_964549895.1 uncultured Gammaproteobacteria bacterium | reverse complement strand
ATCGTGGGCAATAGCACCATAGCTTGCGCCAGTAGCCACTTCCGTGAGAGTTGTACTATGACCATCAATCATCAATTATTTTATCTTTAAATTCACACAAGTCGCTGATAATGCAGGAGCCACAACGAGGTTTACGAGCCAAACAAGTATAACGACCATGTAGAATCAACCAATGGTGAGCATCGACTAAAAAGTCGTCTGGAATAAATTTCAGCAACGCTTTTTCTACCGCTAATACGGTTTTCCCAGGTGCTATTTTGGTGCGATTAGAAACACGAAAAATATGTGTGTCTACCGCCATTGTAGGGTGACCAAATGCGGTATTTAGTACTACATTGGCTGTTTTGCGACCGACTCCAGGTAGCGCTTGCAGCGCTTCTCGGTCTTCGGGTACCACACCATTATGTTGCTCTATTAGGATTCCACAGGTGGCGATTACATTTTTTGCTTTGCTGTTGTATAAGCCAATGGTTTTTATATATTTGCTTAGGCCCGCTACCCCTAGTGCTTTAATGGCAGCGGGTGTGTTTGCTTTTGGGTAGAGCTTATCGGTGGCTTTGTTAACGCTCACATCCGTTGCCTGGGCGGACAAAATTACCGCTATCAGTAGTTCAAAGTTCGATTCGTACTTAAGCTCGGTCCTTGGCTTTGGATTTTCAGCGCGAAAGCGAGTAAATATTTCAGTGCGCTTGTCTTTATTCATTTTTTCGTGCTACTCAGTTATTGCGATTTTTAACTCTTTCGAGTGCTGCTGCTATATCCGATTTGATCTGTTCACGGCCTTTTTCTTTTCGCAGTTCTTTAAGCTTTTGCATAGAACTTTTCGCTGCTAACCGTTTTGACTCGCGTTCTAGTTTCGCGTTAGTTTGCTGGCGCGCTCTATTTGTTGCTGCTGGTGAATAATCATCCCAGCGCCAAGATAAATCAGTATTCTGTACTTGGTCAATCATATCAATACAATCAACAGGGCAAGGCTCTATACATAATTCGCAGCCTGTACAGTCTCTCTCAATTACCGTGTGCATGACTTTTGCCGCGCCGACAATAGCGTCAGTTGGGCAAGCCTTAATACACATTACACAGCCAATACAAACAGCTTCGTCAATCACCGCAATTTGCTTTCGCGCGTGGACTCCGAATTCTGGATCTAAGGGTTTGCCTATTTCTCCAAGCAGGCTAGCGAGCCCTCTAATGGTGGTATCCCCGCCTGGTGGACATTGATTAATCTTCGCCTCCCCATCGGCAATGGCAACGGCGTAATCGTGGCAGCGAGGATAGCTGCATTTTGTACACTGAGTCTGAGGCAACCAGTCGTCAATTGCAGTAATTTTGGTATCACGTTGCATGGCTGCTTAGTTTTTATTTGACCCGCATACCTGGTTTGGCTCCGTCATCGGGATTCAATACAAACAACTCTGAACCACCGGGGCCTGCAGCTAGCACCATCCCTTCAGAAAGGCCAAAACGCATCTTACGAGCCGCTAGGTTCGCCACCATTACGGTAAGTTTTCCTTCTAGGTCTTCGGGCTGGTAGGCCGACTTAATGCCGGCGAATACGGTACGTGTCTCGCCACCCAAATCCAAGGTTAGTTGCAATAATTTGTCTGCTTTCTCAACATGACTGGCTTCGATAATGCGAGCAACACGCAAATCAAGTTTGGCAAAATCATCGAAACTAATTTCCTCTGCAATTGGGTCTTGTGCAAGTGGCGAGTTTGGATCTAAATTTGCGTCTGTTTTGGTTTCTGGTTCAAGAGTTGTTTTACTGTCTTCAATCATGGCATCAATTGACTCTTTTTCAATTCGAGTCATCAGTGGTTTGAATTTGTTGATAGGGTGATCGAGTAATGGGTTTTGTAAATCGGCCCATACTAATTCGTCGATATTCAAAAATGTTTCCGCTTCTTTTACTAACTGTGGCAGTACTGGCTTCAAGTAAATGCACAGCGATCGAAAAGCGTTGATGCCTGCGGTGCAAACCTGCTGCACTTCATCTAACTTCTCTTCATCTTTAATTAGCACCCAAGGTTTGTGTTCGTCGATAAATTGGTTGGCCATATCAGCCAGCGTCATTACGTCGCGCATGGCCTGTGAAAATTCGCGTTTTTCATAGCGATCGGCAATCGGGTCTGCCGCTTGAGCAAACGCTTCGTGCAATTCGGGGGCGGCACTGGTTCGAGCTAATTGGCCGTCAAATCGCTTCACAATAAAACCAGCACAGCGCGAGGCTATATTGACCATTTTACCGACTAGGTCGGAATTAACGCGCGCTGCAAAATCGTCTAAATTGAGGTCCATATCCGCTACATTGTTGCCTAATTTTGCAGAAAAGTAATACCGCAAATATTCTGGGTTGAGATGCTCTAAATAGGTTTTTGCGGTAATGAAGGTTCCTCGCGTTTTTGACATCTTAGCGCCATCAACCGTTAGAAAGCCATGTACGAACACACCGTTGGGTAATCTAAAATCGGCAGCACGAAGCATAGCTGGCCAAAACAGAGTATGAAAACGAACGATATCTTTACCGATAAAATGATAGAGCTCAGTATTACTGTCTGAATCTGAGAGCCAATAGTCATCCCAAGAATCACCTGAGTTTTCGCAATGAATTTTATGGCTGGCCATATAGCCGATGGGAGCATCCAACCAAACATAAAAATATTTATCAGGCGCACCGGGTATTTCAAAACCCCAGTATGGTTTGTCTCGACTAATGTCCCAATCGATGATGCCGGCTTCAAACCATTCACTTAGCTTATTCGCGATTTCGGGTTGTAACGCGTCTGAGTTCTTCCATTGGGTGAGCATTTCTTCAAAGTCACTGACTTTAAAGAAATAGTGTTCGCTTTCTCGCTCTACCGGCGGATTGCCCGACAACACCGAATAGGGATCAATCAGATCTGTGGTGTCATAGGTGGTGCCACAGACCTCACAATTGTCGCCATATTGATCAACGGCTTTGCATTTTGGACAGGTTCCTTTGACGTAGCGATCGGGTAAAAATAGGCCTTTTTCCTCATCATAAGCCTGCTTGATCACGCGCACATCTATATGCCCACGTTGTTTGAGTTTTAGATAAATATCAGAGCAAAGTTGCTGATTTTCTTTACTATGAGTGCCGGTAAAGTTGTCAAGATCAATCTCAAAGCCTTGCAGCGATTCTTTGTGCAGTTTTTCAGTGTTGTCGATCAGTTCCTGAGGGTTGATGCCTAATTTTTCAGCCCCAAGCATTATGGGTGTGCCGTGTTGATCGTCACCTCCGACAAAGGTAACTTTGTGCCCTTGAAGTTTTTGAAAGCGCACCCAGATGTCGGCTTGCATAAAACCCACCATATGTCCCAAATGCAATGGGCCATTAGCATAAGGTAGGGCGTTTACAACAAGTATTCGGCGGATAGTATCGGTGGCTGACATCAGGGTAGTGTTGGGTACGATATAGATCGCTAATGTAACTGTTTTGGTGGTGCTTAACAATCAGGCCATGCTTATGTTTGCGCGGCAGACCCTTAAAACAGGCGATCTAAGCCAGTAATCAAAAGCCGGTAGCAAATAGCAGTCATTAAAGTAAGCTCTGGTAAATAAATACTTTAATGTCGAACAACGTCTTCTAGACCCAAGCCTGTGAGCTTTTTAATGTTTGTCATTACATAGTACAAGGCATACATTGTGATCACCATACAGGGCAGGACAATGACCGGGTAGCTATAAAGTGTCATAGTACCAAGTTCGCTATTGAATGCTTCGGTGCCAGACGGACTCACCACTATCCATTTTGCTAGCAGATAATTTAGGATCGCAGATAATATAAATGAACTGGCTAACATCCATGTGGCATTAATCATCATGGTATCGAATTCTTTTTGTTTATCGCTACGTTCTAAATGAGCCGTGACTTTGTCGGTGTCCATCACCATATCGTTATATAAAAAGGTGCGAATCAACGGGTATTTAGTGTAGTTAGAGAGCACCGTAGCCACCGCTAATATGCCAGGAATTAGCGCTTCCTTGATGGCAATGTATTCCTTGGGCAATTTTAATAAACCGATACCGCCGGTAAGCAAAATACTAATAAAGCCCAGCGCGGGTACAAAGCCAATTTTTTTGTCTCGGAAGAACTCCCAAACACCAACCGCGAGAGGCAGACTCAGTGCCAGTACTAACGCCCAGTTGATGCCTAATAATTCTTCACTGCTGAGCTTTTTAAGAATAAGGGTTGGTAATAAAATGCAGACGACGATATCGATGAATAGCCGACCACTCCCTGGCGGTTTTTTGGTGGCAGAGCTTTCTTTAGTGCTAGGCTGTTCGCCTAGCTGCGCAAATTGTTCAGATAAATCGGTTTTTTCAGTCATTTTTGTAATTAACGCTATTGTTGTTAAGACTTAGGGCGCCTATAGCGTTTTTTTATTTGTCTTAGAAGCTATAGCGCACACCAATTGAAGTGGTATCAAAGTCAACAGAAATATCGTCTTCCTCGGCCTCAATTGAGTTGAAGTCTAGAGTAAGGCCGATATTATTCGTTACAAAAAATTGCGCACCTACGCCAAAGCTGTTACCGGCTTCCGTGCTGGGTACACCAATATTGGCGTTTAATTCAACTCGATCAGTGAGATTAAATCGCACCCCAGCTTCTAACCCGACGAAGGCTACATCCGCATCTTCCTCTAACACACTGCCAGTCAAAGACAACTCATCGCGTCGGGCTCGTACTAAGCCAAATAATTTAGTTCTTGGAAGGTCGAACGCAACGCCGACGGCCAGAGTCGATATGCTATCTTCAATATTGGACCCTAAAAGCAGATCGTCGCTGTCTAATTCAAATCGAGACGCTTGTAAAAATATCAGCCCCAGCTCGATGCTGCCGCCGATAGCGAAACCAGAGAGATCGACATCGACACCGAGATTGCCCTCAGTCACATCGATGCTACCTGAACTAATTAGTTCTGCTTCAACATAAGTAAAGCTCGGAGACTGGGCATATGACTGCCAACTTAAAATGAGTAATATAAAGGCGCTAGCCAGATGTTTTTTCATAATAGTATGTATGCGATTGAGGTTAACGGGTATAACAAATCAAATATAAGGGTTTATTTATAGGTTTAGTAAACTAGTATTCTAAAACTTGTGAAGATTAGTAATTTTGATTTAAATTGGTCAGCGAATTATATCACTATCTTTGTAACCTAATAGGTAAAGGATACTGTCCAGACCATGGGTTGACATTGATTGTTTGGCGGATTCACGCACTAGCGGTTTAGCACGAAAGGCAATTCCTAACCCAGCCACACTTAGCATGGGTAAATCGTTGGCGCCATCACCCACAGCAATAGTTTGTTGTGGGTCTATCCCTTCTTGTTCGGCAATTTCTTTTAATAGCAGGGCTTTGCGTGGGCCATCAACTACTGGATGAACGACATTGCCTGTAAGTTGACCGTTTTTAATCTCTAAGGTATTGGCATGTACATAATCAATGCCAAGTTTCGCCTTTAAATGATTGCCAAAATAGCTAAAGCCACCAGACAAAATAGCCGTCTTGAAACCATAGGCGTTGAGGTTGCGAATCAAAGTTTCTGCGCCCTCCATCATTGGCAGCTGATCCGCGACTTCATCCAGCACTTTTTCATCCAAACCTTTGAGCAGTGCCATACGCTGCTTAAAACTCTCTGTAAAATCGAGCTCGCCTTGCATAGCGCGTTCAGTGATTTCTGCGACTTGTGCGCCAACTCCGGCACGTTTGGCTAGCTCGTCAACGACTTCAGCCTTAATCAAAGTGGAGTCCATATCGAAGCATACAAGACGTCTACTACGTCGAAACGCATCGTCTTTTTGAATGGCGATATCAATGTCTAATTCAGAGGCAATGGTTAAAAAACTGGCCCGCATTTTTGCCACATTTGCAGGCGTTCCTTGCAATGAAAATTCAATACAGGACTTAGTTTCATTGGTGATTGGCTCGTCCAGTGGTAAGCGTCCACTTAAACGTGCAATGTCATGAATGTTCAATCCTTGTTCGGCGGTTACCTGTGTCACACGAGCGATTTCTTCGGCTGATACTTCTCGAGTTAACAAGGTGAGTGTATAGCGGTCAGCACCTTGCTGCAGCACCCATTGCTGGTAATCGCTTGCATCGACGTTACGAACTTTGACCCGAAGACCTAAAGATTCGCCTTTTTGCTTTAGCAGCATTTTGATCTTTTTGCGCGAATGATTTATTGGCAACTGCAACATCATGCCCTGCGAAACTTGATCGTGAATTACCGATTGACCAATATCTAGTATACGCACGTCCAACTCTTCCATGACCGAATAAAAGTCGGCAGACAGACCAATGCGATCTGTGCCCCAAATATTTAGTAAAATAATGTTCGACACGATTTAAGTACTTACGTAATTTAAAGCTGCAAGCGTAAGATTGCACTAATTAGTATTAAGGTAGGCGAAAGTGTACATTAAACTATTGTGAAAGGAGACGTATGTTTGCACTAGGGTAACTATTATTCGCAAATTTCACGGTATACTCTGATTCTAGTTCAAGTGAATTAGAATTCACCTTATTTGGGTTACATAAATTACACAGAAACGATCAACAATGGCTTCGAGCAAAGCATCGCTTAGGTGTTAAAAAACATGGCAGCAAAAATTCGAATGGGTGTGGTTGGG
The DNA here is from genome assembly GCA_964549895.1 of uncultured Gammaproteobacteria bacterium. Lineage (GTDB taxonomy): Bacteria > Pseudomonadota > Gammaproteobacteria > Arenicellales > Arenicellaceae > Arenicella. The sequence goes on along the minus strand of CAZJWW010000122.1, from coordinate 1,735 downwards.
GTAGGTTATCTTGGCCAGATTCATGCAAAAATTTATCATGAGATGGACAATGTGGAATTGGTAATGTTGGCCGATACCAAATTGGCTTCAGTTCAAGCATTGGCTGATCAATACAATTGTCAGGCCACGACTAACTATTTAGAGATGGTCGATAAGGTTGATGCGGTGAGTATCGTAGTGCCCACGTCGTTACATTTTGACGTTGCACAACCATTTTTAGA
>CAZJWW010000122.1:0-1504 GCA_964549895.1 uncultured Gammaproteobacteria bacterium | reverse complement strand
GTCTTTCTTTGGGTCTGGGCAAAAGAAGATCTTACCATTTTTAGAGGCTGGTACGGCGACTTTGATTGAAAAACCGATCGCTGCCACAGTGCTTGAGGCACGCAAGTTAGTTGACCTTGCATCGCAAAATGACGCACCATTTTTGATAGGTCACCTAGAACGCTACAACCCTGCGTTACGGGCCGTTGCGGAAAAAGTGGCCGAACCAAAATACATAGAAGTACATCGTCTGGGGACTTTTGTAGAGCGCGCGACCGACGTAGATGTGGTAACCGATCTGATGATTCATGATCTTGATTTAGTACTGTCGTTGGTTGATGAAGAACCTTCCAATGTTCAAGCCATTGGCGCATCGGTGGTCACTGATCATGTTGATCTCGCCAATGTGCGTTTAGATTTTCCCGGTGGTGCCGTTGCTAACATTACCGCCAGTCGAGTTTCTAATAAACGTTTTAGACGTTTTCGTGTGTTTGGCCCCGAAGGTTATTATGGCGTGAATCTGATGGATCAAGAATTAGATATTGTCACCAAAGGTGATACTCCTGAAAATAGCCAATTTCCAAATCTCGACGCCGAACATATTAATTTTGAGTCTGAGCAACCGCTGCAAGTAGAATTGGCGCATTTTGTGGAAGTAGCAAAAGGTAACGCTATGCCGATGGTCACTGGCTTGCAGGGCTTGCGCGCTCTAACATTAGCTGATCAGATTCAATCGATCATGCGCGACTCTATTACTCAGGCACTTTAATTACTCAGATACTAAATTACTCAGGTACTAGTAAGCGCCACCAATCGATGAACATTATGATAAACGAAATGAACACCTCAGTAGTGGCCAGGAAAAATTATGCCCCTAAATCAATGTAATAGCTCTATATTTGCGCTGTCGTTTTTATGCTTACTAGTAAGTATGGCGGCGGCTGTAGGTGATACAAATGCTAAGGAATTTAAGTGTGAACTTGATAATGCCGCTTTGCAAGCGATGTATCGTTCGACAGTTAGTTTCGAGTCTGGTTCCAATGGCGACGAAACGACCAAAAATATTGTGGTAAAAACAGCGGATAATAACGCGACTCGAGCCGCAGGTTTTCAGCGCGTTTGCGCATCGACCATAGCTAAAACGCCAATATTATTTTTATTCAATAGTCCGGTTATCCCTAATTTCCATATGAACAATGTTGTCGCCGCTATTGATATCGCCTTTATTGATGAGCACGGCGAAATTGAAAGTATTCATGCCATGCAGCCTTATAGCCTGCTGCTCCTAAAAAAACCTCTGTATAGCCCTAAACGGCCAATAGTTGCGGCGCTGGAAGCTCGACCAGGGTTTTTTTCCGACAATAATTTAATGGCTGGCGATGCAATACGATGGGTCGCTGACGCGACTGACGAATGATTCTGAATTGTTGGTCTCAAAATTACGACTTAGGTTTCCACGACTTAGGTTTCCACGGCTTAGGTTTCCACGGCTTAGGTTTCCACGGCTTAGGTTTCCACGGCTTAG
>CAZJWW010000121.1:0-8448 GCA_964549895.1 uncultured Gammaproteobacteria bacterium | reverse complement strand
GCCAATCGGTGTAATAACGACTTGAAATGGCGCCATATTTGCTGGCCAAAGAATGCCGCGATCATCATAGTTTTGTTCGATGGAAGCCGCCACAATCCTGGTAATACCGATCCCATAACAACCCATTTCCATAAACGTGGCTTTACCTTGAGCATCCAAACAACTGGCATTCATGGCTTCGCTGTACTTAGTGCCAAGCTGAAAAATATGCCCAACTTCGATACCGCGCTTAATAGTTAAGCGATCATCTTCGCCAATAGCGTTATCAGCGCGAGCGCAGATATCGCCTTCAGAGACAGAGCGTAGGTCGAACACTTCAGGTTCAGGGCAATCACGGCCCCAATTGACACCAACATAATGCACGTCATCCTCATTAGCGCCGCAGATAAAGTCTGCCAAATTTGCAGCGGAGCGGTCGGCGATGACTGGCATTTTTAAGTTTACCGTGCCGATTGATCCAGGCGCACAACCCACCGCGGCTAATATATCTTCGTCGCTGGCCCAGGTTAATGGCTCAGCAACAATCGGGTGTTTGGTCGCCTTGATTTCATTCAGGTCATGGTCGCCACGCAAAACTAAGGCGATCACGGGTTCGTCCACCCCTTTTACCAATAAGGTTTTTATAGTGCTGGTGACCGACACGTCTAAAAATTCGACAATAGCGGCAATGGTGCGTTGGTCGGGCGTGTCAATTTTTTTGAGTTCTTGTTGCGGAGCGGGGCGCTTACCACCGAGTGGCAATGCTTCAGCAAGTTCTACATTTGCGGCGTAATCGTATTTATCACAGACCGCAATAGCATCTTCACCTGAGTCTGCCAGCACATGAAACTCATGCGATGCGCTGCCACCAATGCTCCCGTTGTCCGCTTCTACCGCACGAAAACTTAAGCCAAGACGGGAGAAAATGCTGGTATAAGTTTGATGCATGACATCGTATGTGGCTTGCAAGCCTGCCTTATCTAAGTCGAAAGAGTAGGCGTCTTTCATAATAAATTCACGCGAGCGCATTACACCAAATCGAGGCCTGCGTTCGTCGCGAAATTTGGTTTGAATTTGGTAGAAATTGGCAGGCAATTGCTTATAACTGCGAATCTCACTGCTCATTAATGTGCCAATAATTTCTTCATGGGTAGGGCCAAAACAAAAGTCACGTCCGTGTCGATCTTGCATGCGCAACAACTCACCGCCGTACATTTCCCAGCGCCCCGATTGCTGCCACAGCTCAGCTGGCTGCACGGCGGGCATTAGCATCTCTTGCGCGCCCGATTTATCCATCTCTTCGCGCACCACATTTTCCACCTTACGCATTACCTTTAAGCCCAAAGGCAACCAGTTATAGATTCCGGCTGCGACTTTGCGTATCAGACCTGCGCGCAGCATCAACTGGTGGCTGATTATCTCAGCGTCAGCGGGGGTTTCTTTCAGTGTGGATAATAAAAATTTAGAGGTGCGCATTCGTATGCAAAGTGATTGTTGTTGTCGCTAATTGTAAAGATAATATTAACTGAAATGCGCCTTAGAATCAGTGTTTTCGAAAATAATCTATTTATTGTTGGATTGTCAGTATTAATGATCGAGCACATAGGGGTTATATGTTTTATCATTGTTTGGTTGAGAGAATGAATGAAGAATAAATACAATAATCCGTCGTCACCGTTGGTCGACATTATTATGCCTGCCAATAACGCTGCCCAGTATATTGGGGCTGCAATTGAGTCGGTGCTACAGCAAACGCATACGAATTTAAAACTGATTGTGGTGGATGATGGCTCATCCGATAATACGGTCGAGATTGTTAAAAAATCTGCAAGTGATAACAGTCGAGTGTCTATAATCGAATTAGAGACTCAATCTGGTGGACCAGCCACACCACGCAACAGAGCTTTACAAAATATCGATGGAGCATTGGTTGCGTTTATTGATGCAGATGACGTTTGGCATCCTGATAAGCTGCAATGTCAAATACAAGCTATGCTAGCTCACGAGTTAGATTTCAGCTCGACTCGGCATATTAAATTTATCGATACTTTAAAAACAGAATTGATGGAATCAAATGTGATTGAAGATCCGGCCATTAGTGTTATATCTCACGACCAAATTTTGCGTAAGAATAAAATAGTGTGTTCTGGTGTAATGATGCAAGCAGCGGCCGCTCAAAAGCTTACGTTTTCGGAGCAGGCAGAGTTTGTAGGTGTTGAAGATTATCTAGCGTGGCTGAAACTGCTTCAAAATAAGGCACTACGTGCTGCTATTATTGAGGCACCGTTGGTGTTTTATCGTTTACGACGTGACTCACTATCAAATTCTAAATTTAGAATGGCTAAAAAGATTTACGCCCTATTGTCAGACTATTCGTACAATGGGCAACGACTTGGAATTAAAAAGTATTTTTATTTTGGTTGCTATATGGTGGCTGGTGTGACCACTCTAATTTCCGATAAACTTAAAACGAACTAACATGTTTTGGTAAAGGGGTAATTAATCGAAGCTCCTTTTTGTTAGTATCAGTTTTATAAACCTCAATTTCTAATATTTCATATGAGCACAATCAAACAAGACGATTTAATCGATAGCGTCGCCGATGCCTTGCAGTTTATTTCTTACTATCATCCAAAAGATTTTGTAGACGCAATGTATAACGCGTATCAGCGTGAAGAGTCGCAAGCAGCCAAAGATGCAATGGCACAAATTTTGATCAACTCACGTATGTGCGCAGAAGGGCGTCGGCCTATCTGCCAGGATACGGGTATCGTCACCATTTTTGCCAAAATTGGTATGGATGTTACTTGGGATGCGGAAATGTCGGTAACCGACATGATTAATGAAGGTGTACGCCGAGCATATAAGAATCCAGATAATATTTTGCGCGCTTCAATTCTAGACGACCCCTTAGGCGCCAGAAAAAACACCGGCGATAATACTCCTGCGGTAATTCACTATGAGGTGGTTGAAGGCGACACAGTAGATATCGAGTTAGCAGCCAAAGGTGGTGGGTCTGAGAACAAATCGAAAATGGTGATGTTAAACCCTAGTGACTCTTTAGTTGATTGGGTTCTTAAAACGGTGCCGACCATGGGTGGTGGTTGGTGCCCGCCGGGTATGTTAGGAATAGGCGTGGGTGGCACTGCGGAAAAATCCGCGGTATTGGCCAAACAAGTGCTAATGGAACCAGTAGACATTCATGAACTAATAGCGCGAGGACCAAATAACCGAGCTGAAGAATTACGCTTAGAAATTTTTGAAAAAGTAAATCAACTGGGTATTGGCGCGCAAGGTTTAGGTGGTTTGACTACGGTGCTGGATGTAAAAATTAAAGATTACCCAACGCACGCTGCTTCCAAGCCGGTGACTATGATTCCTAACTGCGCAGCCACGCGGCATGCTCACTTTGTATTAAAAGGTGAGGGGCCTGCACTACAAACCCCACCGAGTTTGAGTGATTGGCCAGAAATAAGTTGGGACGTTGGCCCCACGACTCGCAAGGTTAACTTAGACACAATTAAAAAGGACGACATTCTGGAATGGCAACCGGGCGAGACGATACTTTTATCTGGCAAGTTGCTCACGGGCCGGGATGCGGCACATAAACGCATTCAATCTTTGTTAGAAAGTGGTGAGGGTTTACCCGATGGCGTTGATTTTAATGGCCGCTTTATTTACTACGTAGGCCCTGTCGATGCGGTACGCGATGAAGCAGTGGGGCCCGCGGGACCGACCACGGCAACTCGTATGGATAAATTCACTGATCTAATGTTAGAACAAGCAGGCCTAATGGGAATGGTGGGTAAAGCCGAACGTGGGCCAGATACGGTAGCGTCAATCGCCAAAAATAAATCGGTTTATTTGATGGCCGTGGGCGGCGCCGCCTACTTAGTAAGCAAAGCGATCACCAATGCAAAAGTCATCGGTTTTCCAGAATTAGGTATGGAAGCAATCCACGAATTTGAAGTCAAAGATATGCCTGTTACCGTCGCCGTAGATACGCGAGGTGAAGCCGTTCATACCACGGGACCTGCTAAGTGGAGTAAACTTATTTCACAAAAGATTAAGGTAGAAGTGGTTTAGCTCAGCTTTTATATTCATTCGCATCGTGGAATGGAAAGTAAACTAACACAGCGCAGGGTTAAATAGCTCGGAAATAATATTTGACTTAACAACCGTTTAGAAAATATGCACGTCACAGATGGCGCATAATAATTTAGAGATTCACCTAACTGTTGTTTGTTCAACAGAAGCGCAATTTGCTCGTCGGTTTGTATTTCTAAGTGAATTGCGTCACATCAGTTTGAATTGTAAGTCATTAGAGGAAAAACCGATGGAGGCTTGCCCATTTTCTACCTGATGCACTAAATTGACGATGTTTCTGTTGACAGGACATTCGATACCAAGTTTTTCCGCTTGACGTACCAAAGCACCATTTAGAAACTCGATTTCTGTGGTTTGGCCAGTGTTTAAGTCCCAGTACATAGAGGTTTTGGCAGTGGGGTCGATGGCCAGCATTTTCTGCGCAACTCGCAAAAACGCCCAATTAGGTAAACTCATAATGCGTGGTAGCCAGCGCCCCGGTACTGCTGAGACCTTTGGTAGTTTAATATTTAATGAATCCGTTACTTGGAGCAATTCGTGCATCAATGCCACAATAATTTTGCGATAGCCCGGTGTTTCAACCATGGTTTTAACGGGCACATCGGCTAAGGCATTTACCGCGTTGGCCAAGTTCAATTGAAGTTTTGCCCATTGTTCTGCAGCGATGTCATCACTGCTGTGCATTGCTAGTAATGGGGAATCCAGTTGATGCATAAGAGAATCGAGTTCTGGGTGAGATTCAACAACAAACTTACCTTCGGTTGCACGGTTAAAACAGATTCTGCCGTCGTTGCTTTCCATCAGCGCGACGTTTGGCCCAAATACCGCCGTTAATATAGAATGACCTGAAAATGCTTGGCGGACTACCGCATCGCTACCAAAACCATTTTGGCAACAGATGATAATCGTTTTTGGCCCAACCACTTTTTTAAGGTCGGCAATGGCGTCGGCAGTGGCAGTGCATTTTACCGTTAGCCAAATGATATCGAATACATCATTCGATTCCATTACAAATTTAGGCGCGCCTAAATCTATTTTATTCCCGCTAAGAGCGGCGATGGTCAACCCGTTCTGCAATTTTTCTTGCATGTTCGCTCTACCTAGTAGTGTTACATCAAGGTCTTTTGATAGAAAACAGCCGGCTAAATAATTGCCAATTAATCCAGCGCCGAATACAAGATGTCGTTTATTTTTCATCGATTACTAAACAGATTGTTCATTTAAACGTTTAGCCAGGGTTTCGTGTGCTTCCGTAGCGTTTAGCCAGTCAGCTTCCGCTTGATCCAGCTCTTTTTGCAGATACGCTTGGTCCGTTAAACTCTGTTTTAATTTGTCTTTGTTTTCATCGTTATAAAGGTCGGTGTCTGCGAGCGCCGATTCAATTTGTTTTTTCTCTTCGCTTAACTTTTCCATAACACGTTCCGCGCGCTTTATTTTTGCGGTTAGTGGCTGCAGTTCTTTACGCCGTTCGGCATCCAAACGTTTTTGTTCTTTTTTGGCGATTGCACTGTTCTTTACCGTGGCACTCGCTTTATCCGTCTCTGCAACATTGAAATCATCACTAGGCGCGCCACGATTATGTTCGACTAACCACTTAGGATAATCATCCACGCTGCCTTGAAACTCTGTTGCGCGACCATTGGCAACTAGAATTAATTTATCCGAGTTTACCTTGAGCAAATGTCGGTCGTGTGAGACCAACACCACCGCGCCGCTATAGTCTTGTAATGCGACCGCAAGAGCCTGACGCATTTCTAAATCCAGATGATTGGTGGGCTCATCTAATAGTAATAGGTTGGGTCGTTGATAGCAGATTAACGCCAATGCTAAGCGCGATTTTTCGCCACCAGAAAAGGGCGCTACTTTGCTGGTTGCTTTATTGCCTGTAAATCCGAAGCTCCCGAGATAGCGTCGTAATTGATTTTCCGTTGCTTGGCCATTGTTGCATTCATCATCAAGGATTCGAATATGCTCCATCGGTGTGTGTTCCATTTGCAGTTGCTCAATTTGATGTTGAGCAAAATAACCAATATTAATTTCTTTAGAGGAATGATAATTACCAACACTGGTTTTTAGTTCGCCTGCGAGCATTTTGATCACCGTTGATTTGCCTGCACCGTTAGGGCCAATCAAACCGACACGATCTCCGGGCGTCATAGCAAACTCGATATTTTCAACGACATGAGTGTCTCCGTAGCCGACTGATACGTCATGCAGGCTCAATAGTGGGCTGGGGTTTTTTTCAGGGTCGGGTATTGAAAAGTGAAAAGGCGAATCAACATGAGCTGGAGCAATCCTTTCCATTTTTTCCAGTGCTTTTAAACGGCTTTGCGCTTGTGTGGCTTTAGTGGCTTTGGCGCGAAAACGCCGCACAAAGTCTTGCATGTGTGCTATTTCGCGTTGCTGCTTATCGTATTGGGTTTTTTGATTGGCAAGCTGCTCGGCGCGAATTTTCTCAAACGCTGAATAGTTACCTTTGTAAAGCACAGCTCGATAATTTTCGATGTGCAATGTGTGGCTGGTAAGTTGATCTAGAAAATCACGATCATGGGCAATCAATATTAAGGTGCCAGGGTAGCGCTTTAACCAACGTTCAAGCCACAATACAGCATCTAAGTCGAGATGATTGGTAGGTTCGTCTAATAACAATAAATCAGAACGGCACATTAATGCTTTGGCAACATTGAGGCGTACTCGCCAACCACCTGAAAATTCTTTAGCAGGTTTATCTATATCCTCTGGCTTGAAACCTAAGCCATCGAGTAATTGCGCAGCACGCGCATGGGCCGAGTAACCTTGGATTTCTTCGTATCTAGATTGGTATTTCAAAAATCGCGGATGATCTGGATCCTTTATTTTTTCATCTAGATCACGCCATTCTTCATCGCCGTCTAGCACGTGCTCTATGGCGGGTCGTTCGTTAGCGGGTGCTTCTTGCGATACATGTGCCATTACCCAATCTTTGGGTATTTTTGTGTCACCTTTATCAATGACTAATTCATTCCGCAGCACAGCAAATAAACTCGATTTACCACAGCCATTCGCACCCGTTAAACCTACTTTATAACCGGGGTGAATTTGGAAGCTGGCGTTGTCAAAAAGTAAATTTTCGCCCCTTCGAATCGACAGATTTTCAAATTGCAGCATAAGCGCGTAGTTTACTGTTTCTTTGCGTCTGTATGGAACTATTATTGGGTTGTTAGAGAAATTCCAGTTGTTTGAAATACACAAATTATTGATCCAGACTGACGTGGTGTATAGTACGCGAGCTGATACAAGAACTCATCAAAATGACCAGACCTCCCAAACAAAATATCCACGGCGTTATTATGCTCGATAAACCGCTGGGCATGAGTTCGAATCAAGCCCTGCAGAAAGTGAAATGGATATTTAACGCCAAAAAAGCAGGACACACTGGCAGTTTAGATCCATTGGCCACTGGCTTACTGCCACTGTGTTTTGGACAAGCCACCAAGGTCACGCAATATCTGCTGGATTCGCATAAAAAATATCGAACGGTAATTCGTTTAGGTGAAACTACCGACACCCTTGATAGCGAGGGAGAGGTACTTGAAACTAGACCCGTTAAAGTCACCACGGCGCAAATTGAAACTGCGGTAGGTCAGTTTCGTGGGCAGATCAAACAAGTGCCACCCATGTACAGTGCGCTCAAAAAAGATGGCCAGCCTTTGTATAAACTTGCTCGTAAAGGTCAGACCATAGAGCGGCCAGCCAGAGACATGACGGTTTACAGTTTAATCGCCAAACAAATAGACGAACGTCACCTTGAATTGCAGGTGCATTGTTCCAGTGGTTTTTATATACGCTCTTTAGCTTCCGATATAGGTGAGGCACTGGACTGTGGTGCTCATGTTATTGAATTGCGCCGCACTGACATTAAGTCTATTAGCGTACGTGAGGCGGTGTCGCTTGATTATCTAGAGTCAGCTTCCTTGGAATCGGTACTGCAACCGATCGACAGCTTGCTCAGCGACATGCCAAAATTAGAAATTTCTGACCAACAAGCGCTGAGCTTATCGCAAGGCAAAGTTACTCCTGCGCAGGGTATACAGACCGAAGAGCTAACGCGCTTTTATACGCCAGATAAGTGCTTGTTTGGGGTCGGTGAAGTAAACTTAGGTGGCGAGCTAAAAACTCACAGAATGTTCATAGATGTGGATTGATCACGCCTCCTAGCGGTCGAATTCAGACGTTTTTTAGCAAAATACTCATATTGAGGCTGAATTGGACTTAAGAATTGCTTAAAAAGCCCAAATACTGTGTTTTTAGCGGTTTTAAGGGTTTTTTAGACGTTTTAATGGGTGCTTTTCATGGTGAATTCGTTAGAATACGCGCCTCAGT
>CAZJWW010000120.1:0-8548 GCA_964549895.1 uncultured Gammaproteobacteria bacterium | reverse complement strand
CGCCTGGTTTAGAAGTCATTCGCCCTCTGACCACCTTAGGCTACGACGATGCGCCCATTGGCCACGCTGAAATGGTATTTACCGATGTGCGTATTCCCAAAGACAACGTATTATTGGGCGAAGGTCGCGGTTTTGAAATCGCCCAAGGCCGCCTCGGTCCAGGTCGCATTCATCATTGCATGCGTCTGATTGGCGCAGCACAACGTTCACTCGAACTTGCATGCAAGAGAGTAAATGCTCGATCAACGTTTGGTAAAACCATCGGCCAACACCAATCGGTGCGTGAGGACATTGCTAAAAGCTTCGCTGAAATAGAAATGATGAGATTGTTAGTGCTCAAAACCTGTCAGAAAATGGACGACGTAGGCGCAAAAGCATCAATAGATATGATCGCGGCAAGTAAAATCTCGGTGCCTATCATGGCGCAAACGATTATCGATCGCTGTATGCAAATGCATGGTGCGGGTGGTCTGACCGAAGATTACTGCATGGCCGAGGCGTTTAACTACGCGCGCTGGTGCCGCCAAGCCGATGGTCCTGACCAAGTTCATCAAATGGCCTTAGGGCGTGCGCTCATTAAACGTTATTCACCAGAACAAAAGGGGTAGTAATGACTGAGCAACAAGAAAACCTATTTTCACTCGAAGGCAAAGTGGCATTGGTTACTGGTGCATCGAGCGGCCTAGGCAAGCACTTCGCCAAAGTACTAGCGGCGGCCGGTGCCGATATTGCGGTGGTGGCGCGCCGTACGGAGAAGCTAAACGAGCTGGTTAAGGAGCTTAGTGACAGTGGCGCCAAGGCATTTGCCACTGCCATGGATGTAACCTCCGCTGCAAGCGTTGACGAGGCTATAAGTGCCATTGAAAATGAACTCGGCACAGTGACCACTCTGATTAACAACGCGGGCGTTGCTGACTCGCGCCATTGTCTGAAGGTCGATGAAGAAAGTTGGGATTTTGTGATGAACACAAACCTGAAAGGCGCTTGGCGAATAGCGCAAGCTGTGGCGCAACGTTGTGTCGCATCCAACAGTCCTGGCAGCATCATAAATATTGCTTCGATCCTTGCACTACGCGTTGGCTTTGGCGAATCGAGCTACGCCACGTCAAAGGCGGCCCTGGTGCAACTAACAAAATCCATGGCCTTGGAACTGGGTACCAAGGGAGTTAGAGTCAATGCAATCTGCCCAGGATATTTTTCTACTGAAATGAACGACACGTTTTTAGCATCTGAAGCCGGACAAAAAATGTTAAACAAAGGAGCTTTTAAGCGCGCAGGCAACCTCGACGAGCTAAATGGCCCTATTTTAATGTTATCCAGTGATGCTGGAAGTTTTATGACTGGCGCGGCCATCCCAGTCGACGGCGGGCACCTACTAAGTTCGCTTTAGCGAACCACCTACGCAGAATTCACTTTTATCGGCGTCTATTTTTTGAACAATTCAAAACTATGTACTTTCAATATTGAGATTTACTAACAGGAGTGAAATATGAGCAATACACACACCGGCAGCTGCCTTTGTGAAGAAGTGAAATACAAGATCACTGGCGAGGCTAAGCGCTTTCTCTATTGCCAATGCTCGCGTTGCCGAAAATCCACCAGCTCAGCACATGCCAGCAACCTGTTTATTGCGTCGAAAGAAATCGATTGGCTTAGCGGAAAAGAAAATATACAAACTTACAAAGTGCCTGATGCAGATCGGTATGAGCGGCACTTTTGTAAAAATTGTGGTAGCTCCCTTCCAATTTATGTCGCCATGCGAGAAATGGTTCTGATTCCCGCCGGAACACTAGATACAGAACCAACACTAAAACCGCAAGCAAGAATTTTTAACGACTCACGCGCTGAGTGGAGCGATCATGCTGATCTCGAGTGTTATCCAGAATACCCTGGATAGCTATCTGACAGCGAGAGGGATGGTTACAATACACGTTTGATTCTGGATCGAAACAGAAAATTTAGACAACGCCGCGCACGCCATCTTGCTAACAATAAAGCCCTGCGTGAACGTGCTTATAATGTAGACTGCCCCGCTTCGATGCTATGATGTTATATAGAGGTGTGTATCTAGCCAACAATAGTGTTCGACCGCTCCAGTCAGCATACGATCAATGATCCGTACCCCTACTCTTTAAAATTAGATTTCAGATGGCTAGTCAATGGTCGACGACGATACCTCCTTTGATTAAACCATAATACTAACGACAAACACGCGGCAATAGATAGCATGTACAACACTATTAAGTACCAAATTAGTGACTCGATATTAACGATCACTCTGGACCGTCCAAACGAGTTGAACGCCTTCACGGTGGAAATGAGCAACGAATTAATTGATGCGTTCAATCGCGCCAGCTCTGACGATGAGGTCAGAGCAGTGGTGGTGACAGGTGCTGGCAAAGCGTTCTGTGCCGGCATGGATTTAAATCAAGCGGAGAATGGGTTTGATACCGAAAATGTGTTCGGTCTAAACGAAGCATTGAACCCGACCTTAGAAGACATGGACACCAAACTAGACGACGCGAATTACATAAATGGCGTCCGTGATACTGGAGGGCGTTTAACCCTCGCAATTTACGAATGCACCAAACCGGTTATCGCGGCGATTAATGGCGCTGCGGTAGGCATTGGCGCAACAATGACGTGTGCAATGGACATACGCCTAGCCTCAGAGAAGGCACGCATTGGTTTTGTTTTTAATAAAATAGGTATTACGCCTGAAGCTTGCTCAACGTGGTTCTTACCTAAAATTGTTGGCGTGTCTCAGGCTCTGGAGTGGACTTACACCGGAGACATTATCACAGCTGAAGAAGCTAAGGATGCACGCTTTGTCAAAGAAGTTGTCGCAGCGGATAAACTACTAGAGAACGCCTATGAGATCGCGCGCAAAATCGTCGTAAAAAGTCCAGTAAGCATTGCTCTGACACGTCAGATGATGTGGAGAAATAGTGCACAAGATCATCCGATGGCGGCCCACAAAATTGATTCTTTGGCGATCTTTTATGCCAGTCAGGTCGATGGCAAAGAGGGCATTGAAGCATTTTTAGAGAAACGGCCCGCAAATTTCACCCAACAAGTATCTAACGACATGCCAGACTTTTACCCTTGGTGGAAATAATAAAACCAACGACATGCCATCCGCATGGTTGTGTATGAGTGGGATGTCACGGAATTGCTTATCCATAGAATTTTCCTGAAAAGTATAATCTCAGATTGAGCAAAAAAGGTGACAGTAAATGATAGAGATAGTCTAGCCAGCAGCAAAGTAATTAACGACCTAGGCAAGTTGCAATCTATTGATATTCCAATAGCCGAAGTTTGCTAAATGAGGATTACGTATCTATGATCTTATCGTTCGCTAGAACAACCGAATGACCTGCATAACAACATGCACGTTATTGCAACTGATTGACTAAACGGCTACTTACAATTTCATCCAGAATCACCGAGCCTAAGTAGACTCTTTATATGTCGACAACCTCTTCTTCCTTAAGTTAGTCACTCCGCCTACATGAAAAAACTTTTAATTCTAGGAGCTACCTTTTCTCGATAAATGGAACCGTTAAATATACCGTAATGCCCTACACCCTCTTGTATATACTCAGACTTGGACTTCCTTGGTATCCCAGAACACAAGGAGATCGCGGCAGTGCACTGACCTTCTCTAACCATGTCGTCATTGGCTCCTTCGATTGCCATGAGTTTCACGTTTTTTATGCTCGTGAGATCAACAGACCTCCCTCTATAAGTCATTTTATTAAGCGCTAAATCGTGATCAATGAATATTCGTTCGATTGTTTCAAAACAAAACTCGGCAGGCATATCCAAGGTGGCAAAATACTCATCATAAAACTCTTTGTGCTTACTTATCTGTTGTTTCTTACCCTTATAAACATCTTTGGCAAAGGTTTTATGAGCTTTAAAATGAGAACCAATGTTCATAGTTACAAAAGCACTAAGCTGCAATATCCCCGGGTAAACCAAACGACCTGCGCCAGGATACCCTTGCGGCACTTTGTGCAAATTTGCCAACTTCCAGAGACGCTTGTTTATTCGTTTTGAATAGGCCGTCAAAATGCCCGGATTAACCCTCATATCTATTGGAGAGGCTAGCAAAACAAGCGATTTAGGCAGACACGGATCATCCATTTCAGACATTAGTGCCGTTGCAACAAGCGCAGCAGGCCCGCTCTGACAAAGAGCGACTACATCCACACCTGGACCTAATTTTCTTAAAAATTCGAGAACATAGCTCGTGTAGTCATCAAAACCGAATGACCCGTTCGAAGCAGGCACATATTTAGCATCCTTCCAATCTGTAATATAAACATCATGGTCCGGCAGAAACTCTTCCAAGGTTTTCTTTGACAACGTTGCATGATGCCCTGATAAAGCCGCTATAAATAATACTTTTGGCGCATCTTCACCCAAGCCTTCTCGTTTAAACCTCTTGAGTTTGCAGAACGCTCTATCGTCAACGGTACTTTCATTTACCGCATACGATTGACCTTCTACAATTATATCTTGATAATTCCAATCTTGTTTAGGGTAGCCTCTAAGAAAACGAGCTGAAAGTTGCAACCCCGCAGATTTCATACGAAAAAGCCGAGCCTCGGCTAACGGATTGAAATCACTCTTGAGTGCGGCGTTAGTCAGATTTGCCACTACGCCTACTGGCTTAAGGCTCTTGGTAAACAAGTCAAAGACTTGATATCGCATAAATTCTCCCTATTACCTTAATACAGCTAAGGTTATTATCAATATTGTCTTTATTATAGCAATAATAAAGACAATTTGCCCCTAGGCTTAGCTATAGTCAAGAAAATTAACATTCGAACTTAGCTCATAAGTAATAAAAGAGATTCAGCGACCAATGCAGGCTTGCCAAAACCTTCAATCTCTATTGCAACCTCATATTTTAACTGAAACTGACCTTCTCGTTTTTCAACAAAGTCCAATAATTTCAAAGCCCCACGCACCCGACTATCAACCGGCACTGGCGTCAGAAATCGCACTTTATCAAAACCATAATTCAATGTCATGGCAGTTCCCTCAATGCAAATTCCTTGCTGCTCTATAAATCCAGGAATAAATGACAAGGCCAACATTCCATGCGCAATCGTGCTTCCAAGCGGGCTAGAGCGAGCCCTTTCTGGGTCAATATGGATATATTGATGATCGAAAGTATTCTCAGCGAAGTTATTAATTAAACTTTGATCGATGAGTATCCAGTCAGTATTGCCCAACTCCTCTCCAACATAGTCGTTGATACTCTGTAGGTCTACTAGTTTCTGCATATAAAATTTTCTCCTTTAATTGTGCTCTCGGCGAGCAAAAATTTCTCTTACGTTCTTTAAACTCTATATTGCGGCTACATGATAAAACAGGCCCACCGTTTTTAAACAAGTGCAGCTCGGAGTTCGGTATTAGACACCACAAAAATGATGCATTAATTTTGGATACCAGTGCGTCATTTTTAGCATGCATCACAAGTGTTTTAACATTTATTCCGCTAACCACGCTAAGTCAAGCTCAATCACCTCAACATCTTTGCTTGATATTGAAGATATTGCTAATTCCGTAAAATTCAATCTATGGAAATCGTAAACTACTCTGCTTGTTGGTAAACATAAGTGCCTGGAGCTGATTCAAGTGGAGGAAATGCTTTATTGCCAATAGCTCGCGGAGCATTTCTAAAATCGCCTGACCGCACGGATAGCCAAGCTTGCCAATCGTTCCACCATGTATCCGCTTTTTCTTTCGCTCCATCCAACCACTCATCAGCGGTATCAGGCTTTTTGCTATTTGAATAAAAGCGTGATCTAGGATTTCCTGGTGGGTTAATCAGGCTTTGAATATGGCCGCTTGAACTCAATACAAATCTTATTTTCCCACCGAGCAAATGAACACTCCGATAGCATGCTCGCCACGGAGTAATGTGGTCGGTAAGACCAGCCGCGATATATTTATCGCACTTAGACTTATTTAAATAAATCGGATATCCACAAACGGCAGTCTCTCCGGGTGTATCCAACGCCCGACAAGCGATAATATCCAAATAATCACTATGCAGACTGGCCGGTAAATTGGTTACATCACCATTCCAATATAGAACATCGAACGCAGGTGGCGTTTGGCCCATCAAATAATTATTGACCACATAGTTCCAAATCAAATCATTTGGTCTCATCCAAGTAAACACTCGTGATAGCTCTTTACCTCTTAAAATCCCTTTCTTCTGAGATTTTTTGCGTGCGGCTTCTACTCGTTTATCGTTAATGAACATCGACATCTCGGTATCTTCTTGTTGCTGCGACAACACACACACCGATGTGGTTAAACTATTAATAGAGTCATTACCTTGTGCTTCTAGGCAACCCATGAGCAAGCTAGCGGTAATTCCTCCCGAGCACGCACCCATGATATTCACTTTTTTCTGTCGAGTAATTTTTTTTACGGCATCCATTGCATCAATAAGCGCTTCAACATATTCATCAATGCCCCAGTCCTTATGGTCTGAATTTGGGTTCCGCCAGCTGACGGCAAATGTATTAAACGAAGACCCGGTACAAAACTGTATGAAGCTTTTTTCAGGTGACAAATCAAACACATAGTATTTATTTATCTGCGGTGGGACGACAATCAACGGGATTTCGTATACCTTTTTAGCTACTGGTTTATACTGAATCAACTCTAGTATTTCATTTCTGAATACCACGTTGCCACGACTGGCGGCTATATTTTCACCAACAGTAAACTGAGACCTGTCTACTTGGCTGGGCAAACCACCATTATTTTTAAGGTCGCTTAAGAAATGGCTAAACCCCGTTACTAAACTTTTCCCCTTGGTGTCCATCGCTTTTTTAATCGCGGCTGGATTACCTAAAATATTATTTGTAGGGGCAATTGAATCGCCCACCAACCTTAAAAGAAAGCGCGCTCTGCGTTGGTCAAGTTCGTCAAAATCATTACTGTCTACCCATTCATCAAATGATTCTTGCAGAGCAAGATAGGACTGCATCAAATATTTATAGGCTGGACTACTGTTCCATGATTCATCCTTAAAACGACGATCTTTACGTGACGGCTCAAAGCTACGTTTTTTTTGTGATATCTCTATGAGCTTTTCACCATATGCTGCGGTGTGATGAACAATAGCCAACGGGTGCCTCGCTGCCATCAATAATGCGCTGGCT
The DNA here is from genome assembly GCA_964549895.1 of uncultured Gammaproteobacteria bacterium. GTDB lineage: Bacteria > Pseudomonadota > Gammaproteobacteria > Arenicellales > Arenicellaceae > Arenicella. The sequence goes on along the minus strand of CAZJWW010000120.1, from coordinate 1,352 downwards.
AATGACTTGCCCAAGTCACCTCTACTCAATCCTAACACTGGGTTTAAAGACGTTGTACTGCTTAACGCACTTTCTATAATATTCTCTTGCTCAAAATTCGCTTGCTTATTTTCACCTTTTTTTGCCATCAACCATCCTCTTTATTGCATAGATTAAGTATTTTTTATATCACTATTACTCGTCATATGACTACCAGACTACTCGAACTTAAGTGATAAATGCAATTTTTTAGAAAAAAAGTATGGCTAATGTCGCCTGAGCAAAAACCATCAGCCCATTCTTAGCCGTTTTGGTAAGTTTTGCCGATAATTTCTCTACAGGCTTGAAATGGTCTTAAGAAACTAAAACGTGACAGCACTTACTCCGCTTTATTTCCTCAATTTGTACATCATTCACTACACAATAAATCCCCGACCCTGCGCTTCAGAAGTAGTTCGTCGCGTTGGTGCTACCCACCTGTCGCTGGTACAAAAGTGAATATCAGTTTTCTTCGATCAATGAAGATGACCGAATTTTCGAGGATAGCGATTAAGCAAAAAAGGCCAGGTTACCGTTCTCCGGTACCTGGCTCAAGCCAAATTCGATAAAAGCTATTGGGCCCTACAAAAGAAATTTCCTACCGGCGGTCCCTGCCAGTAAGAAAACCTCAATCAACTGCTTTTAATTAAGCGTGACAATAGCAACGGTTGCCTGGCTTTTTACTTCTTCAAAGAAAAAGCCACCGTCATTGATCAGGACATAAGTATCTGATTGGCCACCAGGGAACGGCGCAATGGCTGTACACCCATTGCAGCCCTCGGTGATCACGTCTGTTACAGTTCCATCGGTGGCGAGTGACTTAAGCACATCTGTGTGCGTTGTGAAAATAATCGAATCATCGGGATTTACCCAAAAGTCGTCGATGATTCCGGTTTTTGCGAGTAACGTTGGCTCACCTATTGGCGCGCCAGCATCATCCATAGTGATTAGAAAAAGTGACCCTTGAGCGGTATTCGAAACCACTAGCCCTTTAGAGTGCAGTTTTAACCCATTGGCACCCGGAATATTGGCTTGCGCTGGGTCAGGTGCTAAAACCGCATGCTGGACCCACGGTGTTACTGTCTGAGCACTAAGGTCAATCTTCCAGATAGTGGAGGCAAACGAGTCAGCGACCAAAATATCACCACTCTCTAAGGCCACCATACCATTAACGAATATTGGGCCCGAAGGCTCAAACTTTCCAACCTCATTGCCGCCGCTATCAAGCAGCAAAAACTGCTGTACGTTAGCGGGGTCACCTAGCATAAAATTTTTGCTATGACCCGCAACCAAAAAGCCATCACCGCTTGAAATGATACTGACGGGAAAGGCGG
>CAZJWW010000119.1:0-8673 GCA_964549895.1 uncultured Gammaproteobacteria bacterium | reverse complement strand
TGGCCTGATTGGCGCGATGGCACGGCAAGGTTTTTGCTCGATGCTGGTTTTGATGTCATGTACGTCGGTAATTTTGTGGATCAAGGTTTCTATCCGAGCCAAGACGACGTAAATAAACTGACGTGGATTTTTCCAGATGAACTCGCCGCGAAATCCATGCAATATGTGGCAGAGCAAGCTCCCAATGCAGACGCTATTGTCGTCAATGGCATGTGCAATTTTCGTAACCCTGAGGGCATTCCTGAGCGCATGGTCTCGCGCGAAGTTGAATTAGAAGCCTTAGTAGGCAAGCCCATTATTTCATCGGATGTGGCTTTGTATTGGCGTATTTACAAATCATTAGGAGTGAATCCGATTGGACAACACGGTACGCTGCTTTCAAGCCTCTCTTCCTCTTAAAATATATCGCCAGGATTAAATAACCATATGCAACATCCTATTTACGTTTTATGGGCAGTACCGCGTTCTACTTCCACTGCATTTGAATGGATGATGCGCCAACGTGGCGACCTGCAATGCATTCACGAACCCTTTGGTGAGGCTTGGTACCAAGGCGAAAAACCTTTGTGGCCACGAGTTAGCTCAGACAGTGTTAGAACGCCAGGTTTAACACTGAATTCAGTTTGGCAGAACTTACAAAACATGGCCGAAACCGGCCCAGTGTTTTCCAAAGACTTTCCGCACTATATAACCAGCATGTGGGACTCTAGCTATGGTGGTAAGGAATTCTTAGGTTATTTTAATCATAGTTTTCTAATTCGCGACCCAGCCAAAACTATTAGTTCTATGTATAAGCATTGGCCGGACTTTGACGAGGCCGAACTTGGGTTTGCTGAGCAAAGAGAATTATTCGACAAATTAAGCGATAAGCTGGGTTCTCCACCGCCAGTTATTGATAGTGATGATTTACTGGAGAACCCGAGTCGGATTGTTGAAGCTTGGTGTGATGCCATAGGTATACCTTTTATGGAAAGCGCCTTAAGTTGGAGCCCAGGTGCACGCGATGAAGTTAGTTGGTGGGATGGCGGTTCTTTTCATGAAAATTTGCGCAACTCTGATGGACTAAAACCACAGGTGCGCCGATATGTAGAAGTAGACCAACTGCCGGATCGAGTAAAGCAAATTTATCAACGTGTGCTACCTCACTATCAATATCTGCATGAGTACCGACTGCACTGAATTGGGAGCCCCTGAACTATGAGTCACGAAAATAGCAATAGCAGGCAATACACTTCCGATAAGTTTTGGAATTATCATCCCGCACTGCCGCTTAAGTTTGCGCCGTATTTTGATAGCCCGAAAAACATAAAGGCCATCGTTATTTATTGGCTAAAAACATGGCGACCCTTGGGTACTCAATTTATATTTTTGCTGACAGCTATTTTTATATGGATGTTTTTTACGCCTAGCTTAGAGCGCGCTGCCAATTTTAGTTTTGATTGGATTTTTGAAATTTGGTTACGCGACATGATTATCATTACCACGGTAGTCGGTGCCACCCATTTGTATTTGCACACCTTTAAAGGACAAGGTGTGGATTTAAAATACGATAAACGTGAACTCGCAACCGACTGCAAGCGATTCTTGTTTAACAACCAAAACCACGACAATATGTTCTTAACGTTGACGGGCGGCGTTTTCTGTTGGGTATTTTGGGAATCTTTATTACTTTGGGCATTTGCTAATGGCTATGCGAGCCTTATTACACTAGACAGTAACCCAATATGGTTCCTTGTACTGTTAGCGTTTACACCGCTGTGGAGCTATACATTTTTTGATATGCAACACCGCGTACTACACACCGAGTGGTTGTACAAAAAAGTACACTACATTCATCACAAGAACGGTAATATGGGGCCTTGGTCGGGCTTGGCTATGCATCCAGTTGAGCAGTTTATCTTGATGTCCGACACGCTGATTTTTTTCATTGTCGCCTCACACCCTGTGCACGTAATCTACTCTCTTATTTTTCACGGTTTAGGTGCACCGCTGTCGCACACCGGCTTTGACAAAATACGCATAGGGAAAGAGAATAGTAAAAGCATTACATTGAATTTCGGTGACTTTTATCACCAATTGCATCATCGATTTTTTGATAGCAATTTTGGCACACTTGATACGCCCTTCGATATAAACCACGACTGCTTTCATGATGGAACCCTAGAGGGCCACCAACGATTTATGGAAAAACGAAAACAAGCTCCTTCTTAGTTATAAGCTTACACCGTTATAAGCTTACGCCGCTAAAGGCCTAAATCACTAAGACTCTGGTGCTCATCTGGACGGCGACCTTGCGGCCAGTGAAACTTTCGATCACTCTCAGCGATCTCCAGATCATTAATGCTGGCAATTCGCCTTCGCATAAAACCGTGTTCGTTAAACTCCCAATTCTCGTTGCCGTAGGAACGATGCCATTGGCCGGTCTCATTGTGCCACTCATAGGCAAACCGCACAGCGATACGGTTGCCTGCAAACGCCCACAGTTCTTTAATTAGGCGATAGTCCTGCTCTTGCTGCCATTTAGTTGTTAAGAATTCAACAATCTCATCTCGGCCATTAATAAATTGCGAGCGATTTCTCCATACACAATCTGGTGTATAGGCCAGGGATACTTTGACCGGGTCATGGGTATTCCACGCATCTTCGGCCATACGTACTTTTTTTGTCGCCGCTTCTTCATCAAAGGGGGGAAATGGGGGTCTGGGGTCTTCGTTAGTACTCATTATTACCTCTCAACGTTGATGGGTTTGATAGTTTTTGGCTCGATATACGGGCGCATCACTCACGGGCAAGGGATCGACACCTTTAATAATATCAGCGGCCTTCTCAGCTATCATGACCGTGGGAGCGTTCAAATTACCACTGACAATTGACGGCATAATCGACGAATCGACAATACGCAAGCCCTGCAAACCCCTGACGCGGCAATTTTCATCCACTACGGCCATCTCATCACTGCCCATTTTACAAGTACACGAAGGGTGATACGCTGACTCTACCGCGTCTTTTAAATATTCGTCAATTTGTTCATCCGTTTGCACGTCTTTACCTGGCGACAACTCCTCACCTCTAAAAGGCGCAAAGGCATCTTGTGCAAATATCTCTCGCGTTAGTCTTACCGCAGCACGAAATTCTTGCCAATCTTCGTCCTTAGACATGTAATTAAATCGAATCAGTGGCGTATCGTCGGGGTCAGACGAACGTAACTTAACCCAGCCCCTACTTTGCGAGCGCATGGAACCGACATGTGCTTGAAAACCGTGTGAATTGTTAGGGCTTTGACCGTCATAACGCACAGCCATTGGGAAAAAGTGATATTGCAGATCAGGATGTTCAACTCCAATTCTGCTGCGAATAAAACCACCCGCTTCAAAGTGATTGGACGCTCCCAAGCCTGTCTTAGAGAACATCCATTGGGCACCCGTTATCGCCTTGCCCCAGAGGTTGTAAAACTTAAACAATGAGATTGGCTGAGTGCAGGCCATTTGCATGTAAATTTCTAAATGATCTTGTAAATTTTGCCCAACGCCAGGCAATTCATGCTGCAACTGAATACCGTGTTCCTTAATATGTTCACTGGGGCCAATGCCCGACAACATTAGCAGTTGCGGATTATTGATGGGTCCGCCTGAGAGAATCACCTCTAGCTTAGCAAATAACTGTTGACGTGATCCTTTGTGCATAAACTCTACGCCATTAACTTCTGTCTCATTATCTTCGCTGTCTTGCATTAACAAACGCTGTGCATATGCGCGCTTTATCACTGTGAGATTCGCTCGTTGCATTGCTGGGCGCAAATAAGTGACAGCAGTAGAACCGCGTGAGCCGTTACGCGTTGTCCTATCCATGGGCCCCAAACCTTCTTGCTGATAGCCGTTCATGTCTTCAGTATAGGGATAACCCGCTTGTTGGCCTGCTTGCATCCATGCTTGAAACAATGGGTTATTGGCTTCTCCCTTGGTTACACTTAAAGGCCCACTGTCACCGTGATAGTCGTCACCACCAATATTGCGGGTTTCGCATTTTTTAAAATAGGGTAAACAATGTTGGTAGCTCCATTGCGACAAGGCCGAATCTTCTTTTGCCCAGCGATCGTAGTCCAAGGCATTGCCACGCAGATAACACATTCCGTTTATAGAAGAGGAACCACCGAATACTTTGCCGCGCGGACAATGCATCTTACGCCCGCCCAAATGGGGCTCGGGCTCAGTATGATAATCCCAGTTATAACGCGTGCCATTCATTGGGTAAGCCAGTGCGGCGGGCATATGAATTCGCCATTCCCAAAACGGGTCTTTACCGCCAGCCTCAAGCAAACAAACACTGACTCTTGCGTCCTCACTAAGACGATTGGCTAATACGCAACCTGCCGATCCAGCTCCGACGATCACATAGTCATATACGTCACTCATGGCTCTAAATGTAGATGGATTAATGGAGCTCCACAAGCTATTTTATTGTTTTGCGGAGCCACTGAATAGAAATGTCTTAATTACGACTTTTATTTGTTAGTGCACGACTGCTATCGTCGTTATTTGATGCCGTCGAATTGCAGTAAATTATGTCTTGAGAGAAAATGAATAATCAGTGAAGTAAAAAGATCAGTGAAAATGAATATTGTTCGAGTAGAAAAAACAACGCGTGCTTTGGAGCTTACTTGGCAGGATGGTTCAAGCAATGAGTTGCCCTTTATTTGGTTGCGCGACAATGATCCCCACGAATTGCACCCACAAACTCATGAACGCACCTTTGACCTCACCAGCGTCAGTTTGGACATTAAACCTGAATCGCACAGCTTTGATGAAAATGGATTAGAGATAAATTGGCCAGATAAGGAATCATCATCCAAATACAGCAATGCGTGGCTACAAGAACATCAACCAGGTATACGCCGACCCGATCCTGCAAGAATCACAAAGAAAAGCTGGTCCACCGAAAACCTGACTGAGCTGCCACGTTTTGATGCGCAAGCTTGTCATAGTTCGCCCACGGCCTTACAAGAGGCATTAATTTCCTTGAAAACTACTGGCATAGTGCTGATAGAAAACCTTGCGGACAAACTAAAGGCTGGTGAAAAATTTGGTGACCTGCTTGGCTTCAAGCGTGAAAGCAATTATGGCGTAGTATTTGAAGTTAAAAGCAAACCTGACCCGAACAATTTAGCCTACACATCGCTAGCTCTGCCCTTACACACCGATCTCGCCAACCAAGAGTTTGTGCCAGGCAATCAGTTTCTGCATTGTTACCGCAATAACGCCGCAGGTGGCGGCTCAATCTTTGCCGATGCGATGGCCATTATTGACGATTTTAAAGTCGATCATCCACAGTACTATGAGCTGTTATGCAAAGCGCAAGTCCCGTGGCATTTTATAGATGACAAAGACGATATTCGTCAACATCGACCCGTTATCAACCTAGATCGTTATGGCGATTTTATAGGCCTTACCTTTAATGCTCATTTGGCCGACGTACCTGATTTTAATACCGATTTAATGTACGATTTCTATGCCGCTTTTCGAGAACTCATGGTCAGCATACGCACCGCCAAATACAATATCGAATACGTGCTCAATCAAGGCGAAATGGTAGTGTTTGATAATCAACGAATTCTTCATGGTCGCGCTAGTTTTGACCCCGATTCGGGTGATCGCCATTTACGCGGATACTATATCGAGCACAATGAAATCGACAGCCGAATTAGAATGTTAGACAAAACCATCAATACATAAAACTAAATGGAGCTAGCACAACCCTTTGTAAGACTCCCCTACTCTTTCGATGCTGATCGACTGCGAAAGGAACTCGAACAATTCGAGAGCAAAGATTGGATGGAGCATCCCAATAGAATGGCTGGCAATTTAGCCATTCCCTTGATTTCGCTTAATGGCCAAAACAATGATGAGTTCTCAGGCCGCATGATGCCCACTGCGCAACTGCGACGCTGCGAATACATGCATCAAACCATGGCCGGCTTTAATGAAGTTTTAGCGCGTTCACGATTAATGCGATTAAACGCAGGCTGTGAAGTAAGCCCCCATGTTGATTTTAATTATCACTGGTACAGTCGAGTAAGAATTCACATTCCAATTGTGACCAATCCTCAAGTGATCTTTTATTGCGGCGACCAGCAAATACATATGCAGGCTGGAGAATGTTGGATTTTTGATTCATGGCGTCGTCATAAGGTAATCAATAGTAGTGACCAAGACCGCGTACATTTAGTGATTGATACAGCCGGCTCGTCGCGTTTTTGGGATACCGTGCGCGAGATGCAAGATTTTGGTATCGATACTCAAGACCCCGCACTGATCGCCAAAATAGAGCCTCGACCATTTACTCCAGGAATAACGAACGAATTAAAGACCGAGCAATTTAACAATGCGCCTGTAATGGCACCAGGCGAACTGGAAGCCATTGCTCGAGACCTTATTGCTGATCTAAAAAATAACTCTGATAACGACAGCACGATCTTAACAGAGTACGAACATCTACTGAGCAGTCTAGCCAAGGACTGGCGCGAGTTATGGCACTTGTATGGCTATCAGAAAAGCGGCTGGTCACACTATAAAAATCTGCTAGACAACACCGCAGGCAAATTACGCCCTAATCCTAGAGTTCTGGTTACTGCCAGTAACGATGTAGGTGTAAACCCGATTGTGATGCAACGGATTCTGCGCGCCGCTCTGAACGTGGATCAAATGGCGGCTTTTAAAAACAACTGAGACTCTCCGTTCTAAGTTCAACAAACGCCATCCTGAGCGCAGCCGAAGGATTTTTACCAATTAACCCACCTCCATACATTAAGCACACCAGCAATAGCTAAAACTCATAGCCAAAACGCTCTAAATCTTCCTTATAAAACTCACTCACCCAATCACGCAACTCATCATCATAGTAACTTTGATAAGCAGCATGTTCGGATTGGTTTCGGACTTTTAATTGTATAGGTTCCAACTTTAACTTATCCAGAATGGTATCTAATGAACTTTGTAGGCACTCATATCGACCAAGGAAGTTCATCGCTATCTCATTGTTTTCATTTGTTAATTGCTCAAACTGCGGACGCACTAGAATTCGTTGTCGAAACGCCGGTCGTTGAGTTGCCATCTTCATCCACGCCAGTGAATTGTTATTAAAATTCGGGTTCTCGCGATTTAAAAAGGCACAAATGGATACAAAGCGATCAAATGGGTTTCGCACAAAACCAAACTTGTAATAGGTTTGCCATTGTTGTTGATTCAACGCAGCTTGAATTTGTCGCGCGCTGACATGACCGTGTTTTATTTTCGCGATCTCGGGAATCGGAATAGCCTGCTCACCAAACAAGACTTGTTGCTCCCAATCGTCTCGATCTTTGCTAGCGCGCAGTACTTCTCGCACCGAGTGCGTGGCTGTTTTAGGCACGGCAAAAAAGATATAGCGATGTGCATGGGAAATTATCATCCAGCCAATACTATCAACTCAGCGCGATAAATTGCGCTAACTTTTTCTGGCTCGGTTCAAATATAGATCGGATAAGCGAAATCTCAGCCTCGTATTGTTGCCATTTATTCACAGCAGGCTCACTAAGCGTGTACTTTGAGTTTGGAAAACCCTCTTGAACAAAAGATTGCATGCGTGGGCCAAAGGGGATCTCAGCGAATCTACAAATACTGTCTAGCGACTCGCGAGGCTTACTCAATAAATCCTCATAACTTAGAGAGGTATAATCATTTGCATTAAGCGCATTTAAATCTTCGATTATTTTGTCGTTGATATGAGCCCATTGAACGGCTGCTATTTCTGTCACTGGTTTACCGATTAAATCACGCCAGCCTTCAATTAACGGTAGCGACCATTTTAAGCCTTGCCAGTCTGGCAACTCTGCGTAGGTCACAAAGCGTTGTGAATTCCATGCTTCAATCATACTGGCAATACTTGCGCGCGGGTCGCGATGCATAAATATAAATTTCGCGTCTGGAAACATAGCTTTGAGAAACGGAATACGTAAAGCGTTCTTTGGTGTTTGTTCTAGAAACCGAATGCTCGGCGGCTGAAATTCCGCTTGCATTTCAGCATAAGCAATATAACGGGTATTGCGCAAACGCTGCATAAACGCAGGAATAATTAGGTCGGTCTGTTCTGGACTATAATCATCAGCATTCAGAGCATTAGATACAATTCCGTTGTGGCTTGGATCTAATTCAGAGACGTCTTCAATTTCGCGGTTGATCACATCTCCGATTGTCCATAGTTCTTTATTATTTTTAAAGGTTTCAAAAATAATAGTACTGCCCGCTCTGGGTGCGCTGACAATAAAAATCGGTCTATCAAATTCTGGTATTTTCCCCGCGTACGTAGCTTTTTCTGTGATGATAGGCACTGCATTTGGAGAATCAGAATTATTGGCTTGGCCACTGCGCACGGCGTGTTGATCGGTGGTTAAATCCAACCAGTTTGCAATAACATCGTAGGCTTTTGCACCATTACTTTTAAGTAGCACATTGGAGAGTTTTTCGTTTAGTGACGTCTTAACAGATTGAGCTAAAGACTGGTATCGATCGATATTCGCTGAAGTATCCCAATACATCGCCCAATGGGCTCGCCAATCTTGACGAAATGCATCCAACTGACCTTTAATATCGTCATAGCGTTGCGCATCATGACCCTCTAAGGTATCAATTTCAGATAAAA
>CAZJWW010000118.1:0-8811 GCA_964549895.1 uncultured Gammaproteobacteria bacterium | reverse complement strand
ATTGTGCCCAGCTATAAAGACGCCGATATGGTGGTGGTAAATACTTGCGGCTTTATTGATTCCGCTAAAAAGGAATCTTTAGATACCATTGGTGAAGCCTTGAACGAAAACGGCAAGGTGATTGTTACAGGCTGTATGGGGGCCAATGAGTCAGACATCACCGATATCCACCCAAGTGTATTAGATGTATCAGGTCCACATGCTTATGAACAAGTTCTTGGTGCGGTTCAGGAGCACCTACCCTATGAGCAAGACTACAATCCTCATCTTGATTTAGTACCGCCGCAAGGTATTAAGTTAACGCCTCGACATTATGCATACTTAAAAATATCCGAAGGTTGCAATCACCGTTGTAGCTTTTGCATTATTCCGTCCATGCGGGGAGACCTAGTAAGCAGACCCGCCAACGATGTTATTGCTGAAGCCGAGGGCTTAGTTAAATCAGGAGTTAAAGAACTATTAGTAATCTCACAGGACACCAGCGCCTATGGAGTGGATACCAAATACCAGACGACTTTTCACCAAGGCAAGCCTGTTAAAACCAAAATGTTGGATTTGTGCAAGGCGCTTGGGGAAGTTGGTGGTGATCAAGCCCCATGGGTTCGCTTGCATTATGTCTACCCTTACCCACATGTGGACGATATTATTCCTTTAATGGCGGACGGTAAAATCTTGCCCTATTTAGATATTCCATTTCAGCACGGCTCGCCCAAAATACTCAAAGCAATGAAGCGCCCGGGCGCCATCGACAACACTCTAAAAAGAATCAAGGTTTGGCGCGAAGTTTGCCCAGACCTAACGATTCGCAGTACGTTTATTGTTGGGTTCCCAGGCGAAACCAATGACGACTTCAAACAACTCTTAAATTTTATCGAATACGCTCAGCTTGATCGCGTAGGTGCATTTAAATATTCAGCGGTGGAAGGTGCCGCGGCCAACGCATTGGAAGATCACATACCTGAAGAAATAAAAGAACAAAGATTGGCAGACTTCATGGGCTTACAAGCGAAAATCAGTACGGATAAATTGAGTAAAAAAATCGGTCAGACTTTGGATGTCATTATTGACGAAGTAGACGAACAGGGAGCAGTTGCTAGAAGCCAAGCTGATGCACCCGAAATCGATGGTTTGGTGTATTTAAATGAGGAAACGCAATATCAAACAGGTGACATCGTAAGCGTCAAAGTACACGCCAGTGATGAACATGATTTGTGGGCGAATAGTTACTGAGTAAGTGATTGATCAAAAAACGCGATCGCTTGTGCCAAAATAGTATCCATGCGCTGTAGGTTTTCACCACTGATACAATGGCGAGCTTCGGCAAAATGTGTAACCTCACAATTCCTTAAAGAGTCACAAAATTCATGACTTGCATCGGTGTCTACTAATGTATCGATGCCAGCGGTTATCATTTGTACTGGCTGAATCAAGTCATCCATATAACCAGCAGACGAAATTACCACCGTCGACGCGGCCGTCTCACTAATCATCCCCATGGTCGCGCCTTTACTTCTCAAACTTTCGTCTAGAGCAAACAAAGCGCTTTGTCGTTGCGCCGTTTGAGGATTAGCATTGCAATCATGTGCTTTACCAAAAACTAGCGGCAAGTCTGGCCACTGACTTTGTCCAGGCGCGTACACTGCACCTAAACCTACTGCAGAGAAGACATTGGCCAAAGATGTGCCGACTTTGTATGGAATGGTAACTGTATTCATTTTTATTAAAGGTACCAATAAAAAGTAAGCATCTACATCCAGTACTTGTTCAGCAGCCATACGCATTGTGATATGTGCGCCCATTGATTCGGAAAAGAAAAATAGGGGCTTATCTTTTATCCGTATACTATTTGCATATTGAGCGACTTCTTTAGCTCTTGCGGCATAGCTCTCTACATGACCCTTTTCTGGATTGCGCAAAAGACGCGTGGACTTGCCCTGCCCTCGGTATTCAATATGAGCTACTTTATAGCCGGCCTCATTAAGCGTCACTATAGTTCGCATGCTCAATTCGGCAAAGCCAGTCCAACCTGGTACAACAATTATTGTGCCCTTGGCATTTTCAGCATCCAACAAACCTGTTCTTAATTCGATACCAGGTTCAGAAGTGAAGGTATTCCATTGCCATGTTGCCGGGATGGGCGTGAGTTTACCGTCTAAGTATTCGCTTGCTTGCGCTTTTTGCTCTGCCGAAACCGAGTAATACTCATGCTTTGCTAGCTGTAAATACATTAACGTGACTAACCAGCTAAAAAAAAGAATTAAAAAGGTGAATAAAGCGGTCTTTTTAAGTAGAGAGTTCATAATTTTTCTAATTAAAAATTGTGTTAATTGATACACACAGATGCTGAAATTTATAGCCAATTGTTACAATTGTGCTTTATCCTACAGCTTACGAGATTTACTCAAACAAAGAACAAAAAATACGATGTACAAAGGCGAGTTTTTCAATAGTATAAGTCATTTAGTGGGTGCCGTAATGGCATTGATTGGCGCCTCGGTTTTAATTACATTGGCCTCAATCGAAGGCAATATTACCAAATTGGTGAGCGTATCCGTTTACGGTGTCACGCTATTTGTTCTCTACTTGTCATCAACGCTGTATCACAGTTTCCGTGGCCAGATTAAATTAGTATTTAAACAGCTGGATCATTTTGCAATTTATCTATTGATTGCAGGCACCTACACCCCGTTTACTTTGCTTGCAATTAAAGGCGCCACTGGCTGGTGGTTACTTACCGTCGTTTGGACACTCGCACTGCTGGGGATTGTTATAGAAACATTGCCAATTAAAGGCCCCAGAATCATACCTGTTTTTATTTATTTAATAATGGGTTGGGCCTGTTTATTTACTCTGGACCCGATGATCAAAGGCATGTCACCGCAAGCATTTAATCTATTAGTGGCCGGAGGTGCGTCGTACAGCATCGGTGTTATTTTTTATATTCTTGATCATTTTCCGATACCGTATATGCACCAAATTTGGCATGTTTTCGTTATTGGTGGGAGTGCCTGCCATTATTTTTCAATCCTTATGCTTTAGACTCTATCTTGGTTCAAAATATCTCGCTTCAAACTATTTAGGATCGAAAAAGGGAATTTCAGGATCGTTAATATCCGCCAGTAATGGACTTGCGGCGGCGCGTTCAAACGCTTTATCAATCGCATCAAATCGTTGTTGAACGACTTTTCTTTGCGCTGGGTGCGTAAAAATATAAAATTCCCCTGCGTCCAAGGCTTCCACTACCCTCTGCCCCACTAAGTCCACTGGGATACCATTTTCAACCAATGCCTGCGCTGGGTTCTCCTTAGACTTTTGTTGAGATTGATACTGCTTTTTATCGGTTCCTGTAGCACGCGCAGCTTTGTAGCGATCTTGCTTATTACGATGAGATAAATGAATGCGCGTTTGCACAAACGCTGGGCACAATACGGATACTTTAATATCGTGGCGCTTTAATTCGACACGCCACGATTCAGACATACCTACCACAGCCACTTTGGTAGCCGTATAAGCCCCTGCAAAGGGCACTCCGATCATGCCCGCCATCGATGCCACGTTAATCATCCAACCCCCTTCGCCATGTTCTTTTATATACGGCACCATGATTTCAGCGCCCATGATCACGCCCATCAAGTTGACATCAAGTACCCACTGCCACTCCTTGTGATTAGTTTTCTCTACTGGGCCGGGGTTTGAAGATACGCCAGCGTTATTAACCACCATATGAATCTTCCCAAAACATTGCACCGCTTTTTGCGCAGCATTTTGCCAATGCTCAATATTGGTCACGTCCATGGTCAGCGCTAACACAGAAATACCCAGTTCATTAAGCTCCGTTTCGGCTTTAAACAACTGAGACTCATTGATATCCCCAATCACAATATTCATGCCGTTTTGGCCAAGTGCCTTAGCGATGGAAAAACCGATACCTTCTGCACCACCACTGATAACAGCGGTTTTATTTTTATAGATACTCATCAATCGACCTAATCTTAGTTATTAATGAAGTGCAGTTTATACGTTATTGATCAAAGTTGAGTGGAAATAAGGCGTTATTTTATCAAGATCGCGCTATCGGAGTTAGAATACGAATTATGTTTAAAATTATTCGTATTTTTGCCTTACTGATAATACTCATGTCAGTTTGGACCACTTTGAGCCTGCAAAAAAAAGTCAGCGATGACTGGAATAAGGCATTGGACATAAGAATTATTCCAGTTCTAGCCGATTCGTCACCAAAAACCAAAAAGTTCGTCAACCAGTTAGAACTAAAACACTTTGCTAATATCGAGCGATACTTAATTGCACAAGGCAAACACTATGAACAGGATCTGCATTCGGTGCTAAACATAACGATAGACGATGCTATAAACAACCCGCCACCCGTGACTCCGGGCGGCATCGTAAGCAAAAAGGACATTATTATTTGGTCACTCAAATTACGCTGGTGGGCTTGGCGCAATCAAACAGATGATTATCATACTAAACAAATCCGGATGTATGTTTTGTACCAAAGTCCAAAAAACGATAACCCCTTGCCTCATTCCACCGGTTTGCAGAACGGCTTAATCGGGCTGATTCAAGCCAGAGCCGATGCGCGATATCGTAACCTTCATGCGACAACCATAGTTCATGAATTACTGCACATTTTTGGCGCCTCTGATAAATACGATATTGCTAGCGGACGACCAATGTTTCCGCATGGCTACGCCAACACAAAAAATGGAAACAGATACCCGCAATCGCGCGCAGAAATAATGGCACGCGCTATCCCTCTAACCAATGACCAATTTGAAGTTGCTACTCGTTTGGGGCAAACTGTGGTCGGCTTAACCACGGCTCGCGAAATAGGTTGGGCATCAGATAGAACAAAAATCAACCAATAGACCAATCCATGAACTCAGAACTTTTTACCGCAACTAATATTATTGTTGCTATTACGTGCATCATTTCGTGGATGCTAATGAATAATCGCGACGCTAAGTCTAAGCTTATATTTCATCCGGTGACCATTAAACAACACCATCATTGGTATCGATTTCTCAGTAGTGGATTGATTCATGCAGACAATATGCATTTGCTGATAAATATGTTTGTTTTATGGTCTTTCGGTAATGCAATTGAAGCTTCCTTCTATCCTCACTTTCTGGGCGACAACAGCTTAAACTTTTATCTCCTATTATATTTTGGTGGTATCGCTGTTGCCTCCGTCCCTAGCTTTTTGAGACACCATAACGACCCCAGTTATGCAGCCTTAGGCGCATCCGGCGGCGTATCGGCCGTGGTGTTTGCCATTATTCTATTTGCGCCATGGCAAAACCTCTATTTGTATGGAGTAATTGCAATTCCACAAATCTTGGCTGGGGTGGCTTATCTGGCCTATTCCTGGATCAAAGATCAACGAGCCACCGATAACATCGGTCATATGGCGCACTTTACCGGCGCGTTGTGGGGGTTCTTTTTTACCGTGGCAATGGAGCCGAGTTTATTAAGCCGCTTTGTCCGCTTAACCCTTGAGGGGCCCAGCTGGATAAGCTGAGTTAACACTAAGGTTATAGGTTTAATTATTATTGCTTGAAATAGATTAAAAATTTCAGCAACATACACCCATAGTGATTCTGAGGTCTCTACCCATCAAAAAAGCTGTTTTCTTCGCGATTCTCATTGCTATTAATTATGCTTTCATAGAGCTGATTTCATACGGCTTCTATCGCGTAAAATTTGGTGACTACGACAGACATACTCTGCAACTTCAACGAATTGACACCATTAATTCAGTATCACGTGGTGGCACCTATACACCCGAAGGTTTTGGTGATCAGGACCTCGTCGTCAAAGAAATATTACACCCTTATATCGGCTATACCGTTGAAGGTCATAGACGCGATAAAAACTGCGTGGGAGAAGATTGCTATAACCGCATAAAAGTTGTTTGGGATAAACCTTTTGCTAAACGCAGTGATGACAAACTCATCGTAGGGATATTAGGAGGGTCGGTTGCAGTCGGTACTATTAATGGCATTCCAGCCGGTTATTACCAACGCACGTTTAATCAATTACCTGAATATAACGACAAAGACATTATTGTTTACAACTTGGCGGCTGGTGGTTTTCGTCAACCACAGCAACTAATGACGTTGAATTATTACTATTCTTTAGGTGCTGAATTTGATGTGATAATTAATATCGATGGTTTCAATGATACCGTCATACCCGTTACAGAGTATATTAATTTCAAATCACATCCGAGCTTTCCGCGCAGCTGGGGGCATAGAGTATCCGTTACCGTAGCGCCAGAATTGATCAGCTTATATGCGGACAAACAAAACTTGCAGAACAATCAAGTGCGCTCCGCTACTTTTATGGCCAATCCATGGTCACGGAACAGCCCACTCTCCAATCTCATCTGGACCATAAAGCACAATCGCTATAGCAATAAGTTAAGCGTTATGGATCAGCAAATTGCGAGCTTCAGCGACGGCGAAACAGACCAACGCGACTATGAAAAAGTGGGGCCAGATTACGAATTCTCCGATTGGGATAATTTATATCAATATGTTGTTGACCTATGGGCCAACTCCTCTGAATTAATGCACGCCGCGGCACAGGCTAAAGGCGCGCGTTACTTTCATTTTTTACAGCCTAATCAATACGCGGAAGGCAGCAAACCAACAATGCGTGAAGAAGAACGAAAGGTGGCCTTCATAGAACGGGGAGGTTATGGTGCTGTTTACAAAATCGCCCACCCTGTCATCCAAAAGAAGGTTAAATGGTTGCGTGAAAAAAATATTCCTTTTTATGATCTAACCTATCTATATAAAGATATTGAAAAACCCATCTATATTGATAATTGTTGCCATGTAAATCCGCCAGGCTCTAAAATGATCGTAGAAAAAATCGTTGACACAATTCATCGCGCAAATTTAAACGAAGCTATGATTTCCGACACAATTATTAACTAGGCCCACAATCGTGAACACTGAAAATACAGCAAGACCAGCCGCTGTTAAACCCTTAGCCAATCGTACTTTTGGTTTGATTTTTTCAGCCATTTTTTTGGTTATTGCGCTATGGCCAATGTTATCTGGCGGCAATCTTCGTTCTTGGGCGGCGTTGATCGCCGGTGGATTTTGTGTGCCGGCGTTGTTCTTTCCTAAAATGCTAGCGCCATTAAATTTACTATGGGCCAAATTTGGACTATTGATGCACAAGATTGTCAATCCGATTCTTATGGGCATAATCTTTTTCATAGCCGTACTGCCCACCGGCCTTATTATGCGCCTATTGGGTAAAGACTCCATGCAACGAAAGCTCGATGCTAATGCAAACAGTTATTGGATAGAACGAGAACCCGAGTCTTTAACCAAAGACAGCTTTGATAATCAATTTTAAAAAACTAACTTCTTAAACCCAAAATATACTATGGATTTAATTAAAGAACTTTGGCGCTTTATGAAAGCCCGGAAAAAATTCTGGCTGTTACCCATTATCGTTTTTAGTCTCGCCATTGGTGGTCTAGTCGTGTTTGCCGAGGGTTCGGCACTAGCGCCGTTTATTTACACCTTATTTTAGTTCGATGTTTTAAGGCTTTTTGAAGAATGTACATACTCGGAATCTCCGCGTTCTATCACGACAGTGCTGCCGCACTCATTGATGATGAACACATAGTGGCGGCAGCACAAGAAGAACGTTTTACGCGAATCAAGCATGACCCGTCATTCCCTATTAATGCAATAGAGTATTGTTTGGAAGAAGCTGGCATTGGCATTGATGACTTAACGAATATTGTTTTTTTTGAAAAGCCCTTTATTAAATTTGAGCGTTTATTAGAAACCTATGTGTCATTCGCGCCTAAAGGCTTTATGTCGTTTAAACAAGCCCTACCGCTGTGGGTTAAAGAAAAGTTATTCCAAAAGAAAATAATTCGCGAGATGATGCAACGCTTTCCTTCAACCGAAGGTGAAAATTATGACTGGGAAGATAAATTAAAGTTCTCAGAACATCACTTAAGTCATGCTGCAAGTGCGTTTTACCCCTCCCCCTTTGACGAAGCAATCGTGCTCACATTAGACGGTGTTGGCGAGTGGGTTACCACCTCAGTAGCGATTGGACGAGGCAATCAATTAGAAATTGCCAAAGAGATCCATTTTCCACATTCGCTTGGCTTACTGTATTCAGCTTTTACCTATTACACAGGGTTTCGTGTAAATTCCGGCGAGTACAAAGTGATGGGGCTAGCACCGTATGGCGAACCTAAATATACGCAACTCATTCTAGATAACTTAATTGATATCAAAGACGACGGCTCTTATCGATTAGATCAAAGTTATTTTAATTATTGCACCGGCTTGACCATGACCAACAAAAAGTTTGATGCTTTATTTGGTCGGCCTGCACGTGTTCCAGATCAAGAACAGCTAGAACAATTTCATATGGATATTGCGGCTTCGGTTCAAGAAGTGACTGAAATTATTGTGCTCAAGATGACTGAATCTCTGGCTAAAGAAACAGGTATTAAGAACCTATGCTTGGCTGGAGGCGTGGCACTTAACTGCGTTGCCAATGGCAAGATTGAAAGAGCGGGCTATTTTGATAATGTTTGGATTCAACCAGCCGCGGGTGACGCAGGCGGCTCACTTGGCGCAGCGCAAGCCATTGTTCATATGGTGCATGATGTTCCTCGCAAACCTCAGCAAAAAGATAACATGCAAGGCTCTTATTTAGGGTGCTCATTCGAGACAGACGACATCAAACTACGCTTAGAAAAAGCCGGCGCAGTTTTTGAGGAGTACTCGCAAGAAGAAATGATTA
>CAZJWW010000117.1:0-8818 GCA_964549895.1 uncultured Gammaproteobacteria bacterium | reverse complement strand
TAAGTTGCCCATGTCGGTTGCGTGCGCCAGTGTGTCTTCTTCTATCATGGCTCTAATGGCCGCTACCCCCGATGCACAAGCCAATGGGTGGCCTGCGTAAGTTAATCCAGTGGGCAGTGGGTGGTCACCGCACCAGGCTCGCAATTCTTTGCTGATTGACATAGTGCCGAGCGGCACATAACCTGAGTTAATGCCTTTAGCGCTGGTTATAATATCGGGCTTCACATTCCAATGATCTACCGAGAACCATTTACCGGTTCGCCCGTAGCCCGCCATTACTTCGTCGACAATTAGTAAAATACCGTGTTTTTCACAGGTTTCTTTAATCGACTGCATATAACCATCGGGTGGTACGAGTATGCCATTGGTGCCAACCACAGGTTCAAGAATTACGGCTGCTACGGTGTTGGGATTTTCGTACATCAGAATTTCTTCAAGATGCGGCCCACCCTGTGCAACTGGGCATTTGGCTGGGTCAGTGTGCCCAGTTGGTAGTCGGTAAACGTATGGGTCTAACATACGCACCACACCCGGCATATCAGCTTTGGTCAGGTGGTGCCTTGGGTCACCCGTTAGACTGAGGGCGCCCCCAGTAGAGCCATGATAACTTCTATAGCGTGCTATGATTTTTGATCGCCCTGTGAAATGACGTGCCAAGCGAATCGCACTTTCATTGGCCGCAGCACCGCCGGTAGTGAAAAAAGTAGAGGTGATATTGCTCGGCGTAATTTCATTAATGATTGCTGCTAGCTCTGAGCGCACATCAGAGCCCATAGCGGGGCCGATGTAACACAATTTGTCGGCTTGATCTTTAATGGCTTGCACTATTTTAGGGTGTTGATGGCCTAAGTTGGCATTCACCAACTGACTTTGAAAATCCAGATAGCGTTTGCCATCGCTATCCCAAAACCAACTGCCACTGGCCCCACTAATCACCAGCGGCTTGTTTCCTTGCTTGGACCAACTCTGTAAATAATGATTAGCGTGGGTTTCTTGAACCCACTGCGGGTCATCGGAAGGAAAGTCTTTAATTGAATGAGTCATTTTAGTATTTCGTATATAAGGTGTTACGACTTAGGGTGTTATGACCTAAGGTGTAACGACAATGTTACCAAGGTGAGATTTTTCCATAAATAAAGTTTGCGCTTCCACTAGTTTAGAAAGCGGAAATGATTTTGCCAATAAGGGCTTTAGGCCGCCGCTCTCGATGGCATTAACTACAAGCTGCATGGTGCCGGGTGGGCAAATCGTCGCGCCAGTTAATTGCAGGTCTTTATAAACTAGGCGGCGCAGATCTATTTCAGTCATTGAACCACTAATGCAACCACAGCTTGAGTAGCGCCCACCTTGACGTAATGAATTAATCAACGGCATAAACATCGTTGCGCCCACCACATCAAGCGCAATATCAATCGGACCGCTGGCGGCATCGAGAATGGCTTCTTCAAGATTTTTCTCATCTCGATTAATCACTGTTGATGCACCTAAATGAATAACAGAATCAGCTTTTGACGAGCTGGCAATGGCAATCACTTGGCAGCCCGACAATAAACACAATTGCAGTGCAGCAGAGCCAACACCACCGGAAGCACCGTTAATAACGACTGTCTCGCCGGCTTTAGGGTTGGTTTTTTGCAGCATATTGGTGGCGGTGGTATAGGCGCAAGGAAAAGTAGCTAGTTCCGCGTCGGACAAAGGCGAGTTTATGTTAACCGCATTGCTTGCACGCACCTTGGTGTATTCGGCGAATCCGCCGTTGATCTCAGAACCAAAATAACGGGCGCTTTCACTGTTTTGCCAATCATTGGGATTTAGCACCCAAGGATCAATCATGACGTGTTCTCCCACGCGTGACGAATCCACACTTTTTCCCACGGCAACAATGTGCCCAGCCACATCGGCTCCTTGAATTATGGGGAATTCAATCGTATTGCCGCCCCAGCTCGCATCATGGTCTTGCGCAGTTTTAAAGCCACTCTCACCACCGCGATCAATACTTTCGTCCACGGTTTTGGAGTACCAAGCGGTGCGCGTATTGATGTCTGTGTTGTTTAGTCCGCAAGCACCCACTTTAATAACTACTTCGTCGTCGCATGCTTGGGGTGTGGCGACGTGCGTGTATTCAAGTTGGTCAAAGCCGCCGTGCCCCGTGAGGAGCATGGCTGACATTGAATCTGGTAATTTCATGCAGTGGTACCGAGCATTAAGCAGCGTCGGTGCGTGGCAGCACACTTTGCGGGTCGTAGGCGGCCTGCCCATGAATTTTGCCTTGGCGTGACTTACCCGCAATGATCACTTCTACCTCGGTGTTGGCAATATTGTGTTCTTGCTTAATAAATGCAAAGGCCAGAATCTTGCCCACGGTGTGACCGTATGCCACCGATGCGGTTGAACCAATTACCGTGCCATTGACTAACACGGCTTCACCGCCGTGCCCGTCTTCAACGCCGTCGGGTTCGATTTCAAGGTAGGCACAAATCCAAGGCATAGTGCCGGCCTCATCTTGCTTGACACTTTCTCGAGTTGCTTCTACGCCAAGATAGTCTTTGTCTAATTTTACAAAGCGCATTACATTGGCTTCTGGCAAAGTCACTTCATTGGTTAGTTCCCCTGCGCCAGGAAAGGCTTTTTCCATGCGCATTGAATTCATGGCAAAGGAACCGTAATCGATAATGCCGTGTTGCTCCCCAGCCGCCCACAGCGCGGAGTAAACATCCACACATGCATCATCAGGCATATGAAATTCCCAGCCGAGTTCGCCCGCATAAGACATGCGAAAGGCCCAGATTTGATGACCTGCCACGGTAATTTGTTGCGCCGATAACCAGCGAAACCCCGCATTGCTTAAATCCGCATCTGTGCATTCGGCCAATACGTCTCTAGACTTGGGCCCGTTCAAAGAAAGTGCCGACCAGTCGGTTGACAATGTTTCGATCGATATATTTTCCTTGCTTAGATTGTGATTTAAATGATCAACCAAACGTTGTTCAAAAAATGCCGCACACACCAGATAAAAAGAATCTTCTTCTAATCGCACCACGGTCGTTTCTAGTTCAATGCGTCCACGTCGATTAAGCATGTGAGTTAACACAATACCGCCCATTTTTTTTGGCAAATGGTTAGCCACTAAACAGTCTAAAAAATTCTCTGCGTCCGGCCCCGACACTTTTACTTTGGTAAATGCCGTCACGTCCATAATGCCAACGCTATCGCGCACGGCTCTGCACTCATAACCGACCATGTCGAATACTTCATTGCGGCGAAACGAGTAGTGATCTTGCTGAGCAACGCCATTTCTTGCGAACCAGCGCGCGCGCTCGTGACCAAATACTTCTTCGTACACCGCGCCTTTTTGCTTTAATATTTCATACAGCGGCGACGGTTTAATTGGACGGCCATCAAGGCGATTAAAATGCGGGAACGGGATTTCGTGGCGTAACTTATAGTCTTCGTGCGCTTTGATTACTTGCCAGTCTTTGTTGGCATAGTCGCCAAAGCGGCGAGGGTCATAATCACGCATATTGATGTCAGCGGCACCATGTACCATCCATTTAGCTAACTCGCGGGTTAAACCAGGGCCCCAACCAATGCCAATTTGTGTACCACAACAACACCAATAGTTTTTAACTCGTGGGGCGGGGCCCACCATTGGGTTACCGTCGGGCGGATGACTGATAGCGCCATGTACTTCTTGCGCTAAACCTAGGTCAGCAAAGATAGGCATGCGGTCCATGGCGTTTTCTAACCACGGCATAATACGATCGTAGTCGGCTTCAAATAACCAGTTTTCGTATTCCCATGGGCATTCGTCGTGCCAAACGGAATTTGAATTTTCTTTTTCGTAAATACCAATCAGGCCTTTCTTTTGTTCCATGCGGATATACCCAGACACTAATTTATCATCGCGAATCACGGGTAATTCGGTGTCCATGTCTTGAAATTCAGGCACATTCTCAGTCACAAAATAATGGTGAGTCATTGAAGTCATCGGTAATTGCAGATCTGACCATTCACCCATCTGCCGTGCGTAGGTGCCGCCGGCGTTAACCACGTGCTCGCAAGTAATGGTGCCTTGCTCGGTTTCTACTACCCATTCATCCTTATCGTTTTGGGTAATGTTGGTAGCACGGCACTGGCGGATTATTTTAACGCCTTTTTGCCGTGCACCCATGGCCATCGCCATGGTCACATTGGATGGATCAACGTGACCATCGTCAGGGGTGTAAAGCGCGCCTAACACGCCGTCGAGATTATAAAACGGATGTTTTTCAGCAATAAATTCCGGGTCGACTAATTCAATATTGAAGCCCAATGCACGACCGACTGATAAGGTATGGCGTAACCAGTCCATTTCGTCTTCGGTATAGGCCAAGCGAAACGAACCACAGCCGTGCCAAGTGACGGCTTGCCCGGTTTCGGCTTCCAAGGCGTGCGAGTAGAGCCCGATATTGTAGTCCACCATTTTGCCAAGCCCATAGGAGCTGGTTGAATGAGTGATTTGCCCAGCTGCATGCCAGGTTGAGCCACTGGTCAGCTCGGCTTTCTCGAGCAGAACGGTGTCGTCTCCCCAGCCTTCATGGGCAAGATGATAGGCTAGACCGCAGCCCATAACGCCGCCGCCAACGATAACCACCTTGGCATGCGAGGGTAGTGTTTTTGAGGACATATAGCTTTTGTAAAAAGTGTAATTGCGGTTGAATAAAATTCTATAGACACGCTAACAGATCAAATGTACCATCGTCAATAATTAATGGTACATTTGATCGAATTGCTTACTTAGAGCCAATAGAGGGGTAGATCAAATAGACAGTGAGCGCCAATAGATAATGAGCAAAACAAATCAATCGTCTGCTGTGTTAGACCGCTTGGCCGAGGAGCTCGGAGGCTTGACGCCGCAAGTGCAGAAAGTGGCTCGCTATGTGCTAGAGAATCCGCGCGATGTAGGCGTTTCTACCGTGCGTGAAATTGCCAGTGCGGCCGAAGTTAAGCCCAATACTGTAGTGCGGATGGCGCGACAAGTTGGCTTTGACGGCTACGACGAATTTAGAGAGCCTTTTCGTGAAGCCATTCGTCAAGGCCATGCGTCACTGCCTGATCGCGCTCGCTGGTTACAAGATATGCAAAAGCGGGGTGGTATGGGGCGCTTTTATGCTGACATGATTACCAGCGCGCTCAGTAATATTGAAGACACTTTTGCCAATATTGATGAAGGCGACTTCGCCGCGGCTGCTAAAACGATATGGAATTCTCGCACCGTATTCACCTTAGGCGTAGGCGTGAACCATGCCAACGCTTGTAATTTCACCTATTTAGCACGCACTGGCATGGTTGAGTTCCACGCTGTGCCACGCAATGGCTCTACAGTGGTTGACGATTTGGCCTGGGCCGATAAACGTGATGTGTTGGTGGTTATGACTAGCCGCCCCTATCGAAGTGAAGTGGTGGAAGCAGTGCGGTTTGCGAATGAGCAGGGTCTAACCATAATTGCGCTGTCTGATTCACCGGCGTCGCCAATTATACAAGCCGCCGATCATGGCTTTATAATCTCTGTAGACACACCGCAATTTTTTCCTTCATCGGTGTCCACCATTGCGGTGCTTGAAACCTTACTCAGTTTTGTGATTGCCTTGGCATCAGATGAAATTGTCACTCGCGTTGAAAAATTTCACGATCGTCGTCACCAGTTTGGTCTTTATTATGAGGATGCATCGTGACGTCACCGTTAACACACTCACTTGATGCTCGTTATTACACCGACCCAGACATTTTTGAAAATGAAAAGAACGGATTGCTCGCACGCACATGGCAACTAGCTGGTCATGTCGCAGATGTTGCCAATAAAGGCGACTACTTCAGTTTTGAAATTGCGGGTGAGAATCTTTTTACTATTCGCGGCAAAGATAATGTTATTCGCACCTTTTATAATGTGTGCCAGCATCGTGGCCATGGTTTGGTATCGGGCTGTGGTAATACAAGAGTAGTGGTGTGTCCCTATCATAAATGGACCTATGAATTAGCCGGCCAGTTGCGCAGTGGTCCAAACCTGAAAAGCGTTGAAGGTTTTGACCCCAGTACGATTCATTTAAGTGAAGTACGCACGGAAGAGTTTTGTGGTTTTCTATTCGTCAATTTAGACCACGACGCGAAACCAATGGATGAATGGTACCCCGGGATACGCGAAGAGATTACTGAGTACGTGCCGCATGTGCAGGATTTAAAACCCTTGGAGTGGGTGGAAACGCCGGAGACATGCAATTGGAAAATATCCATCGAAAACTATTCTGAGTGTTATCACTGTCAGTCAAATCACCCAACTTTTTCTGAAGGTGTGGTGGTGCCTGAAACCTACAACGTCGAGCCCGCCGAACAAGGCTATGTGTTAAGGCATACTACCGAATGTCAGAGTTTGGATAAGATGACCTACCCGATTGATCTAGGCAACAATAAGCATGCTGGCGAATACCGCAGTTGGTTTTTATGGCCAATGGTGTCATTTCAATGCTACCCCGGCAATGTGCTTAATACTTATCACTGGCGTGCGCACGACGTTGATCACTGCACCGTTTGGCGCGGTTGGTATACAGTCGGTGGGGAAGAAAGCGAGATTATTCGCGGATTGGCTGTGCAAGATCGAGAGACCACAGTAGAAGAAGACATCCATCTGGTGGAATCAGTGCACCGCGGCTTAAAATCCAGAGGCTATAAGCCGGGCCCCTTAGTACTTGATCCCAAAGGTGGTGTGTTATCTGAACACTCCATAGCAAAACTACAGCAGTGGATGAAAGAGGCTATTGATATATAGCTTACCGTTTATTTCAAAAATTTTAGCGATTAAATTGAGGAACACTAAATGAGCAGACCCTTTGATAAAGATCTATTTGAAGCTGGGCTTAATCAACGAAAAGCCACCTTAGGTGCAGAATATGTTGAAAACAACTTAGCCGCTAGCGATGACTTTACTCGACCATTTCAAGAAGCTATGACTGCATGGTGCTGGGGCTTCGGCTGGGATGATGAAACCATTGACGCCAAAACGCGCTCTATGATGAATTTAGCCATGATCGGCGCCTTAGGTAAAATGCATGAATGGGAATTACACTGCCGAGGTGCAATAAACAATGGCGTTAGCAAGGAAGAAATTCGCGCTATTATCCACGTGATCGGCATTTATTGCGGCGTGCCTCAGTCACTCGCCTGTTTTCGCGCGGCACGTAAAGTACTGGAAGAACAGGACATGCTTTAGTTAATTACGAGCTGAGAAAGGACTCTTGTGACTCGTACTCACAACTTACTATTTAGATTGTTGTAAAATAGGTACATCCGCAACCAACTACTGATGATTTTAGCGATGAATAAATTAGCTTCTAGCCCACTAAATCCCTTATTTTTGGCTTTGTTTATGACTCTCGGCTTAGCGGCATGTGGACAGTCTGATACGGGCGGTCATTCAACGAATACAACAGCAGTAAATGAGTCAAATAAAATGACTACAGACACTGAACCTACAGACAAGGCAGGCAGCAATCCATTTTATAGTGCAAGCAGCTTGTATTTGCAGTTCCCGGCCTTCGATAAAATTTCCAATGCTGACTATGCTCCTGCGTTTGAAAAAGGTATGGCGGATAATTTGATAGAAATTAATGCCATTGCCGATAACCCTGAACCAGCAACCTTCGAAAATACCTTCGTTGCCATGGAGCAGGGCGGGCAAATATTAGGGCGAACTGCTTCCGTTTTCTTCGCTCTGTCATCCGCTGATACTAATGATGATATTAAAGCCTTGCGCACCGAAATAGCGCCTAAATTATCGTCTCATAGAGATGAAATATTATTGAATTCAAAATTATTCGCGCGAGTCGAAGCGATTCACAATCAATTACCAGAATTGGAATTAGATTCTGAATCAGAACGCTTGGTTAAAGAAACTTACAAAGACTTTGTGGGTGCTGGCGCTCAATTATCTGATGATGACAAAGTTAAACTCAAAGCTTTAAACAAAGAGTTAGCCACCTTGACTACTCAGTTTAGCCAAAACGTGTTGGAAGAAGTTAACTTAAAAGCCATTATCGTTGAAGATGTAGAAGAGTTGGCGGGGTTGAGCGACACGCAGATTGCCTCTGCCGCAGAAGCCGCTAAGGCTAGAGATCTAGATGGTAAATATGTTTTACCGCTATTGAATACCAGCCAACAGCCGACCATGTCGTCACTGGAAAACCGCGAATTACGCGAACGTATCTTAACCGTCTCGCAAAGTCGGGGCAGCACGGGTGGGGAATACGATAATCGCGATTTAGTATCTAAGGTTTTTAAACTGCGAGCTGAACGTGCTCAACTATTGGGTTATGAGAACCACGCGGCCTATCAATTAGTCAGTCAAACCGCTAAGACAACTGACGCGGTAAACAAACGCCTTGCGACACTAGCGCCCGCCGCGGTCGCTAATGCCAAAAAAGAGGCGGCTGATTTACAAGCAATTATTTCCAAGCAAGGTGGCGATTTTGAACTTGCCGCTTGGGATTGGGATTTCTACACGGAAAAATTAAGAGCCGAGCGCTACAATTTTGATGAGTCTCAGTTAAAACCCTATTTAGAGATGGAAAACGTCTTAGTCAATGGCGTATTTTATGCAGCAGAAAAAGTTTTCGGTTTGACGTTTAATCAACGACCAGACCTACCTACTTATCACCCGGACGTTAAAGTTTGGGAAGTATTTGACGCTGATGGGTCAACCCTTGCACTTTTTATTCAAGATTTCTATGCGCGCGAATCTAAACGTGGTGGTGCTTGGATGAACGCTTATGTTTCTCAATCCCGTTTA
>CAZJWW010000116.1:0-8834 GCA_964549895.1 uncultured Gammaproteobacteria bacterium | reverse complement strand
TATAATTTTTTCCCCAAACGCTTTTCGATTTGCTTTTTCTCCCATTCAGGCCCAAAAAAATTAATGATTTCGAAGGTGCTCAGGCCGTGGCTCACAATGCCAATCCCCCAACCCAAGACTACCCACCATGTCCAGATATAGTCTGGAGAAGTCATATAATTCAGAATAAATAGAGGTACGATAGTAAAAACATAGGTTGAAAGATGAGAATAAAAATCTTTAATGGCTCTTACTTCATCAATCGCTTTTTGTTCTTCGTCGCTAATAGTAATTTCATTGCTCATGTCTTGCTCCACTTGAAGTTCAGTTAGATTAATTTCAAATACAGCCGCCAAAGACTTTTGTGATTCTAGGCTAGGTTTTTGGCCTCTCTCAATTCTTTGAATGGTTCGAATACTTAAACCCGTCATCTGCGATAATTGATCTTGAGACCAACCTCTTTGTAATCTTAATTTTCTGATGATCATGATTTAACCTTTTTGCTGTATCGATAAATAAACTACAAAAAAATGAACATTCGTGTTACGACAAATACGCGACATACTTACGACTCGTTAACGACAGCTTATATTTTTCAAGGACTTAAGCTCATTAAATAGAAATTAAAGCTGGCGTAAAGGGAGTTCGGTAGTATTTTTAATCTCAGTAACAGAAATATGTGAGTGTAGCTCACCGATCATTGGCACTGCGAGTAAGCGCCTGCGTACGAACTTTTCGTAGTGCCGTATATCTTTTACTATAACTTTAAGCATGTAATCCCAGGCGCCAGTCATAGTGTAGCACTCTACCACCTCTTCTAATTTTGTAACGGCTTTCTCAAACATTTCCATATTCTTGTGGCCCGCTTGGCTTAAATTGATAGTGGTGAAGGCGACCAATTCCATTCCTAGGCTTTCTTTACTTAATATGGCCACCTTTTTTTCGATTACGCCCTCTGCTTCTAGGCGGTTGATTCTGCGCCACGCTGGTGACTGACTCATGTTTAATTTTTCTGCCACGTCGCTGGAACTTCGATCGGAGTTCTTTTGTAATAGCTCTAAGATTTTAATGTCTTGAGTTGTCAATTCTATGCTCATAACAGTCTTATTTATTCATATATAGTTGTTTAAAGGTCTAATTTAATCAATTAATTGCTTTATTGCGACTGACTTCGCATAAAAAGTGCACTTTTGCAAAGATATACTGTCAAGATCGTTGAAATATTGAATTTTGAGGTGAACTATGTCGTTAAGTCACAATACAGATCAGTCGTCGAAGAATGAGAAATTAAATTCGTCGCCCGAGTTTAGGTCAACACAGCTTGGATCAACACGGCTTAGAGATGTATCACTGGACGATAAGTATTCGCTCGATACCGCCCGTGCCTATTTAACAGGTATCGACGCGCTAGTTCGTTTACCAATTCTGCAACATCAGCGCGATCAAGAAAGAGGATTAAACACCGCAGGCTTTGTGTCCGGCTACCGAGGCTCTCCACTGGGCGGCGTAGATCAGGCCATGTGGAATGCCCAAGCCTATCTGGACAAACACAATATTCACTTCGTTCCAGGCGTTAACGAAGATCTTGCTGCCACTGCAGTCAGAGGATCTCAAGAAGTGGGTTTAATGCAAGGCAGCCAATACGATGGTGTATTTGGCATGTGGTACGGCAAGGGACCAGGGTTAGATCGTAGTATTGATGCATTTCGTCACGCCAATGCGGCGGGTACCGCCAAGCATGGCGGTGTTTTAGCGGTTGTTGGTGATGATCACGGTTGCAAGTCATCCACCTACCCATATCAGTCTGAGCACTTATTTATGAGCCTGTCGATGCCCGTTTTGGCACCAGCGAATGTTCAAGAGGTACTTGATCTAGGCATTTATGGTTGGGAGCTTTCCCGTTACTGCGGTTGTTGGGTGGGCTTGAAGGCGATCACTGAAAATATGGACTCGGCGATCTCTGCCGAAATAGACCCAAGCCGAGTGTCGATTCGCATACCGAAAGATTTTGAAATGCCAGAGGGCGGTGTAAATGTTCGTTGGCCTGATGCTCCACTGGATCAAGAAAAACGTTTAAATAAATATAAAATTTACGCCGCGCTAGCATTCGCTAGAGAGAATGAACTTAATAAGATTGTTATTGATAGCGCAAAACCCAAGCTTGGCATTATTACTTCTGGAAAAAGTTACTTAGACGTTTTACAAGCCTTTGACGATTTAGGTATCACTGAGGAACTTGCCAGCGAAATTGGCATTCGTGTATATAAAGTTGGTATGCCTTGGCCATTGGAACCCGTTAAAACTCGGGAATTTTCTTCTGGCCTCGAAGAAATATTAGTGGTGGAGGAAAAACGTTCTGTAATTGAAGACCAACTGACTGGTCAACTATATAACTGGCTGGTGGACGAGCGCCCTCAGGTGGTTGGCGAATACGATGAGAATGGCGAAGAGCTTTTAACAAACTTATCAGAATTAACTCCTGCCATGATCGCTCGAGTTATTGCTAAGCGTCTTGAACGATTTTATTCCAGTTACGTGATTGATCAACGAGTAGCGTTTATCAATGAAAAAGAACGACTTTTAGAACAGCCAAGAGAAGTTTCCGAACGTAAGGCAACATTTTGTTCCGGTTGCCCACATAACACGTCAACCGAAGTTCCTAAAGGTTCGATCGCGGCCGGTGGCATTGGTTGTCACTACATGAGTACATGGAGTAAATCTCGTCCTGCGCACAATTTCACCCACATGGGCGGCGAGGGAGTCACTTGGGTGGGTATGTCGCCGTTTACGGAAACCAAACATATTTTTCAAAATTTAGGTGACGGAACCTATTTTCATTCAGGTGTATTGGCGATTCGCCAAGCGGTCGCCGCTAATGCGAACATCACCTACAAAATTCTATATAACGACGCCGTTGCAATGACCGGCGGCCAGAAAGTCGATGGCAGTTTGACCGTGCCTGAATTGGTTATGCAATTAAAAGGAGAAGGCGTTCATAAAATAGAGATCGTCGCAGAACAACCCGCTCTGCATAACGCCTTACAAGATAATATTGTTAACGTAAGTCATCGTTCCAAATTATTAGAGGTCCAAGAAGTATTACGCAAGACCAAAGGCACCACCGCGCTTATCTTTGATCAAGTGTGTGCCACCGAAAAGCGACGGCGGCGTAAGCGTGAGACCATGCCAGCAGCTCCTAAAAAAGCCTTTATCAATGACTTAGTTTGCGAAGGTTGTGGAGACTGCAGTGCAAAATCAAATTGCCTATCAGTGGTGCCAAAAGAAACTGAATTTGGCCGTAAACGCAAAATAGAGCAAGCCAGTTGTAATCAAGATTTATCTTGTGTTAACGGGTTTTGCCCCAGTTTTATAACAGTCTCTGGCGCGCAACTAAAGCGTCCTGAACCAAAGCTAACGTCGCAACTAGAATTACCCGAACCGCACCTGCCCACCATTGAACAACCATGGAACGTGCTGGTCACTGGAGTCGGTGGTACCGGAGTACTTACGGTTACCGCAGTACTATCGATGGCCGCACATCTTGAATACAAGGGTGTCGCAACCATGAATCAAACCGGGTTGGCTCAAAAATTTGGGCCCGTGGTCAGTCACTTGCGCATTGCAAAGCGTCAGCGGGATATTCACGCGGTGCGTATTCCAGCGGGTGATGCTGATCTTGTTCTCGGTGCTGATTTATTGGTCACCGCCACCAATGATGCACTGGCAAAAATGCATCACCAACGCAGCCATGTTCTGGTAAACGATACCGTTACGGTAACTGCCGAATTTATTGATAATCCAGATATGACATTCCAAATCGGAGCGATGAAAAACAGTATCGCAGAAGAACTTGGAGAAGGCCGAGCTGATTTTATTCCCGCTGGCGAATTATCAGAAGGTTTGCTCGGTGACCCCATCGCAACCAACCTTTTTTTAGTTGGCTACGCTTATCAAAAAGGTTTATTACCGGTTTCTGCAAAAGCCATTCACCGAGCGCTAGAACTTAACGGCGTTAGAGTAGAGTTCAACCAAAACGCATTTAACTGGGGGCGCAGAGCTTTTTTGAATTTCGAAGAAGTTGAACAAGCCTCTGGGATTATAGAAAAACGCTTCTCCCCGCTGGAGCGCCTTAGCGACATCGTCGATCACCGTATGAAAGAGTTGAGTGACTACCAAAACTCTAGATATGCAGAACAATATAAATCAGTAGTTGATAAAGTTGTTGCCGCAGAATCAGCGATCATTTCCGACTCCAGTGACGAATTTTTATTAAGCAAATCGGTGGCCATAGTCTTGTACAAAACTATGGCCATCAAAGATGAATATGAGATCGCTAGGTTGTACAGCGATGGTCGCTTTAAAAAACAACTCCAAGAGACATTTGAAGGAACGCCGAAGATTAGTTTTCACTTAGCTCCGCCTATCCTATCTAAAAAGGGTTCGCCTCGAAAAATGGAGTTTGGGCCTTATATGTTTTGGGCGTTCAAGATGCTGGCCAAGCTCAAAGGTTTACGTGGCACTGTATTTAATGTGTTCGGACATTCATCAGAACGTAAAATGGAATTAAAATTAATTGATGAGTTGAACCAAACAATTGACACGCTGCTTGGCTCACTAAACAAGCAGAATAGACAACTCGCTATTGAAATTGTTGAGCTCTATCTAGGTGTTCGAGGCTATGGGCACGTAAAGGAAAAAAATTACAACCAGTATCTATTGCGGCTTAATCAACAACTGACTCGCTACAATGAGTCAAAGTCTGCTTTGAACTCAATTAATGTTGAAGTTGCGGATGTAGCTTAGCAAAAACAGGATGTATTAGTTACAAAGGAAAAATATTATGAACGTAAGCCTATCTCCTTCATACGATAATCATAAAAAAGTCGTATTTATAGATGATGATCAAACGGGTCTGATTGCGATCATCGCAATTCACAATACAAATTTGGGCCCTGCGGTTGGTGGTTGCCGAATGTATCCGTACTTAGATATTGATGAAGCATTAGAAGATGTACTGAGACTTAGCCGTGGTATGACCTACAAGTCCGCACTGGCAGGCTTACCCATGGGAGGAGGCAAGGCCGTTATTATGGGTGATCCTGCAACTCAGAAATCACCTGAGTTACTTAGAAAAATGGGGCAATTTATCGATTCACTCGATGGCCAGTATATCAGCGCCGAAGATTCAGGCACCAGCGTTGGTGATTTGAAATTAATGTCAGAAGAAACGCCCCATGTACTGGGCATTAATGACGAGCAAGAGTTCGGAGGTGATCCCTCACCATTAACCGCGCACGGTATTTTTTGTGGCATTAAAGCGGCCATAGCGCACAAATACGATCGCCCCAGTTTAAACGGTGTACGTATCGCTATTCAAGGTGTCGGTGCTGTTGGCCAGCATCTAACTAAGGAATTGATTACTGCCGGCGCCGACGTATTTGCCGCCGACGTTAACCCCTGCAACCTTAATATCGTGCAAGGCTTAGGAGCAGAAATAATAGACGTAGACCAAGTCATTTCATTTGACGCTGATGTATTCGCGCCCTGTGCTATGGGCGGTATCATTAACGATACCAGTATTTCTAAATTAAGTGCTTCAATAGTTGCTGGAGGTGCAAATAATCAACTTGCACTTCCTCGCCATGGTGAGATGCTGCGCAAGCGTGGCGTCTTATATGCGCCTGATTTTGTTATTAATGCGGGCGGAATAATCGAGATATGTCGACAATATCAAAATGCCTCGGTCTCTAGTTGTTATTCTCAGATTGAAGAAATTGGAACAACCTTGACGCACATTTTTGAGCGAAGTGAAGAACAAAAAAATTCTGCCAACGTGGTCGCCGAGCAAATAGCAGAACAGCGGTTTAACGCAACAAATACAATAACTAATACAAGTGAAGCAAGGCCTATATCACCTTAAAAACCAAAGCCCTATTAACCTTTAATGATAAAACAATTCCAGAATCTACATGGATAAAGACCAGACCTGATACCATGTACAAAGTTTGTTAAAACACTATGAAATTGAAGAAGACTATTTTGAGGAAAATTATGTTGAAGGAAAGAATATTAAGCAAAACTATCCACCATATATTTTTAATCACTGCCGTTAGCGTATTATTTTCTGCTTGCGGCGATCAAGCCCCGCAAAATTCAAACCCCAACGAAATTAAGGCCTCGGTAGAACCTACTGAACCCTCCGCATCAGGAATAGCCGACAACTCTAATTCGGATGACGACTCTAATTTGGTTGACGACTCTGAAAGCCAAGAGCTCAGTGAGTGGTTTGAACAGCACTATGAAATGGAAATAATGATGAGCCCCATGACTCTGACCACTTTAGGGCGCAAAGATCGGTATGACGAAATTGATGACATGAGTGAAGAAGCTGAGATTGCACAACTTGAATGGAAACGAAAAACAATTATCGAATTGGAAGAAGATTTCGACTATGACGAGTTGAGTGACGATGCCAAATTATCTTACGATTTATGGGTTTACCAGTATAAGCTCGCTGAACAAGGTGCCAAGTTTCGTCGTGCTGGATATATTTTTCATCAAATGAACGGTGTCCACGCCTTTTTACCCACATTTATGATGAGCTTTCATAAAGTAGAATCCTTAAGCGATATGCAAGCCTATGTGTCTCGTCTTAGTGAGGTTGGCCGAGCAATGAATCAACTTGTCGACCGCGCAAAACTAAATGCATCAGAAGGCATTAGGCCGCCGCGCTTTGCCTATGAAATTGTTAGCAAGGAAGCTCGCGCAATCATAACGGGAGCACCAA
The DNA here is from genome assembly GCA_964549895.1 of uncultured Gammaproteobacteria bacterium. Classification (GTDB taxonomy): domain Bacteria; phylum Pseudomonadota; class Gammaproteobacteria; order Arenicellales; family Arenicellaceae; genus Arenicella. The sequence continues at coordinate 2,068 of CAZJWW010000116.1, read as the reverse complement.
TTACTGAGTCGGATACAGATTCTTCATTATGGGCTAATGCAAAGTCAAAAATTGATACCTTAGTTGAATCTAAAACCATTAGTGGCGAGCAAGCTGATCGACTACGTAAAGATGCCGCAGCTGCACTTATCAATGACTTAGCACCTGCGTATGAGAACTTAATTTCTTTCGTTGATGCAGATATTAAAAACACCTCTGCAAATTCTCAAGGCGTTCATGCTAACCCTGGCGGTGATGACTATTATAAGTATCGTTTGAAAGCGATGACAACAACGGATATGACCGCAGATCAAATCCATGAGCTGGGCTTAAGTGAAGTAAAAAGACTTAGATCTGAAATGGAGGCGCTAAAAGAAAAGGCTGGATTTAAAGGATCTTTACAAGAATTTTTTGCTCACGTTCGAGACGACAAAAGTAACGAAAAATTCTATTTTAAAAATACTGACGAGGGTCGGCAAGGCTATATTGATAATGCCACTGCCGCAATTGACAATATCAAAAAGGAACTTCCCAACTATTTTGGCATATTGCCAAAAGGTGATTTAGTAGTGAAACGAGTTGAATCTTTCCGTGAGCAAGATGGTGCTCCTCAGCATTACTTTCCAGGCACACCTGACGGTTCACGCCCAGGAGTTTATTATGCGCATCTCTCAGACATGAGTACCATGCCTAAGAATGAATTAGAAGTGATCGCATATCATGAAGGTTTACCTGGCCACCATATGCAAATTGCTATTGCACAAGAGCTGGAAGGTATACCCACATTTCGTACCCAAGCTAGATTTACCGCTTACTCGGAAGGTTGGGCGTTATACTCGGAGAAACTTGCTAGAGAAATGCCGAATACATTCGCTGATGTACATTCTGATTTTGGTCGTTTAGGCAGCGAGATCTGGCGCGCCATTCGCTTGGTAGTGGATACTGGTTTGCACAGCAAGAAGTGGAGCGAGCAACAAGCCGTCGATTATTTCGCGGACAACTCACCCGCTCCGCTGGAGACAATTCGCACTGAGATTCGTCGCTATATGGTGCTAACTGGCCAAGCTACCTCTTATAAAATTGGCATGATCAGCATTCAACAATTGCGCAAAAAGGCAGAAGCCGAGTTAGGTGAAAAATTTGATATCAGAGCCTTTCACGATACGATTTTAGGTGGCGGTGCTTTACCTCTTAGTATGCTTGATCAAAAAGTCAGCTCTTGGATAGCATCACAAAAATAAGTGTCATGATAAATTTGAATTAATTAGAGGAGTTAATGCGAAAGCCAAGGCTTGATGCGATTGGCTATTTTATTTTAGTGAGAAATTAAATAATGACATCATCCAAAGAAAAACTCTTTGATTCGGCGAAAAAATTATCTCCGCGTCGTAACTCTACGCAAGCAACCACCATCATGGAATTAGCTGCTGAGCAGCTTGAGCATTTCAATATAGAAGTGGATGGTGAATTAGGGCAAGCCTTACTTGATGCGGTGGAAAGAGTATATCAATGCCAGGGAGATATTGAACTAATGTGGCAGGAAGCTCAAACTGCCATGCACGAACTGGATTCTGAAGAAAAAGCGGCATTATTTAACGCCAAGAAATTTTTATCGTTTCAATTAGCAAAAGTTCTGGACACATTGCAGAATCCATTTCGCAGCAATTATCAAGCCTTGGGTTACAGTCAATCAACGCTTAGCGCGAAGTCCGCCTACCCCGTTTTCGATAACGTCAACGCAATTTTTTCGGCGACTCCCACTATCACCAGAACAGCTACTTATATCTACGCCTGTGCTGAATGGATTAGCGATGCATTCAAAGGCCGGGAAATGATGCTGGATATTTATTCGCGTCTACTAAACCCAACCTCTATCGCATTAGCAAACCACATCGTCGATTTAGAGGCCGGCCCGTACGCAAATGAATACTTAGCTTGGAATTTCAATAGTGGGATGGCGGCCATTGATGCAACTCTTTCGCACATGTTGGGACATGAAGACATTCTGATTGTCAGTCAAAACATCTACGGTGGCGCTCATCAATTAATTCATGATTGGTATGCCAAACCGGCGAACCTAAATGTCGCT
>CAZJWW010000115.1:0-8887 GCA_964549895.1 uncultured Gammaproteobacteria bacterium | reverse complement strand
GCCAATTGCCATAGATAAAAGCCCGTGCACAATAATAATGCAGACCAGAGATACAGCACGGGCACCTGCGGGAAAATTCCCAACAAGAAGATCGCAACTCCGAGTACCATAAAGCCAAATAAGACTTGAATGCTTTCCATCCATGCACCCGTTTTAGGTAGTATCCAACCCGCGCCAAAACCAAATAAAATAAGTAGTAAACCCATGCCCGCAGCCATTGCAGCCATAATCGCGGCCCCTAATACAGGGTCTCCCTGAGTGATGGCCGCGCCCAGCGTAACGATTAATATGGGAGAAACACAGGCTCCCACTACCAGAGCTGAAATGAGACCTAAGATAAAGCTGGAAATCGATGCTGAACGGCTTTGTGACTGAGTACCAGTCAATTTAGATTGCAGTGAGCTGGGCAACTGAATTTTAAACCAACCGAACAGTGAGGCGGCTAACACCAATAACAGGCTACAAATAAAACCTATTACCCAAGGGTTTTGAAAGTGCGCTTGCAGTTGAGTGCCCGCGGCGCCTGCGACCCAACCAGCCACTGCATAGGTCACAATCGTACCTAAGACATAACATAGGGCTAGCCACCCTGAACGTAATTTACTGGGGTTTTGCTGGCCTGCAATAACACCCGCCAAAATTGGAATCATAGGCAATACGCAAGGCGTAAAGCTGAGTAAAATTCCGGCACCTAAAGCGGTTAACACGTAGCCCCAAAATGTCTTTTTGTTTTGCTCGACGCCCGCTCTATTGCTGGTCGGTTCATCTGGTGAAATCTGCGAGGCAGGTGCAGCGACATTGGGTTTGGAGGTCGGCGCTGAAAGTGCTGCGGCATCCAATTCCACAGTCAGTACACGAGTTTGCGGTGGGTAACAAATACCCACGGGCTTATTACATCCTTGGCCTAATAAGGTGATTTCTGTTTTGGCTTGCGAACCGCTGATGGGGGCACTTAGTTCGACGTTGAAAAAATAAACTTCTACTTTGCCAAATTCAGGATCATCTTCAATTTTTCCTTCTGGGAAGGTGATTTCGCCAATGCTCACACTAGGGTCTGAACTTTGAATTCGAAACTGATCGCGATACATATAATAATCATGGGCGATTGACCAGTTCACCACTATTCGGCCGTCTAGCACATTTGCGATAACGCCAAAGGCTTGTTCTTCAGGCAGTAACTTATTAGTGCTAGCACCAAATAATTGGGCTTGCCCAGGTGTGAATGCAGCGCTCAAGATCATACAAAAAGCCACGTATAACCATGGACGAAGCAATTTAGCTGCTCGTGAACTATTTGATGGATGATGTGTGTTTGAAAAGGTCATGGTTTAATATGATTAATAACGCCGTTTTTCAAGACCGTGCCACCGCACAGGGTCTGTCACAATATTTTGTTATCGTTTATTGGCGCGGCTAGCCATGCCTTCAAAACGATGCCTCGATTGTGCACTCGCTTGCAAGCCAGAGACAAGTTAGATTAAATCAGAGGCTTCTCAATCAGTGTGCTATTGTGCCACCAAATGAAGTAGATTACTTAATACCTTGATCAATGAATTATCTATCTAACAAAGACAAGCCACAGCGTTCTAACAAAGACGAGCCACAGCGACCCGAACAAAACCATGCCGAACGTGTATTAAACATTGACGGCGTTATCAATTTCCGTGATTTAGGTGGGTATCAAACGGTAACGGGAGACCAGGTCGTGTGGGCTAAAGTTTATCGTTCGGCACAACTAGATCGCCTGACCGATAAAGGCATAGAACAAATGGTGGGCTTGGGCGTTAAAACGGTTATTGATTTACGTTTTGAAGAAGAGACCGCTCGTTATCCAACCGTTCGTAGTGCTTTTCCTGAGGCACGAATTATTGCGTGGCAAGATGAAAGCCAAGGCGACGATTTTGCCCAAAAGTCATCCGATATGAAATTTAGCTGGCGCGATAGTCTGGCGTCGAATGATCCTGCCAAAGTTCGCGAGGCTATGCGCGTAAATTACCCTAAAAAGTTATATTCGCATCGAGCTATTTACCGTGAAATGTTATTAAGTTTAATTGATGGTCAAGCGCCCTTGGTTTTTCACTGCGCTGCTGGCAAGGATCGTACCGGCGTCGCGGCGGCACTAATATTGTCTTTGCTCGGTGTTCCAAATGACACCATTATTGAAGACTACTTGCTCACACAACAAGAAATTGGCAAGTTAACCAATACCTGGTTAGCTGGCGGCGCGACCGATAACGAACATTATCAAGATTTTCAAGCAAAGCTCGCTAAACGAGATCCTAAACTGGTGGCCCCTATTTTCGCGGCGGATATTAACTACATAAAGACATTGCTCGAGTATGTGGCGACACACTATGGGAGTTTCGAACAGTATGCGATAAGCAAGCTTGAGCTTGATAAGGCGCAAATTGAAGCGCTGCGTAAAGAACTTCTAAACGGATAAAAGTATTAACTTAAGGAGCGGACGGCGTGGCTAAAATTTCCTTTAGTGCGGCTATCAATTGGGTCATCTCAACGTCTGTACCAACAGAGATGCGCAGATAATTGTCGATTCGCGCTGTGTCAAAATAGCGAATTATGATACTTCGTTCACGCAAGGCCATAAACACGTTTTTGGCTTGGTGGTCTGGATGTGTGGCGAATAGAAAATTGGTCGCTGACGGCAGAACGTTAAAACCCAAGGTGGCCAGTGCTTTACTTGTTGTATCTCTCGTAGCCACGACTTTAGCTATGCACTCATCAAAGTAATCGTTATCTTTAAAGGCGGCGGTTGCGCCCGCCAGAGCCAATCTGCTCAATGGATAGGGATGAAAGCTGTTTTTCACTCTTTCCAGACCTTCGATCAGTTGTTTGTTGCCTAATGCTAAACCCACGCGCAGACCAGCTAGACTGCGTGACTTTGATAGCGTTTGCGTTACCAACAAATTCGGATATTTGTCAATCAAGCGCACGGCGCTGTCATCGGCAAAATCAGCATAGGCTTCATCGATCAATACCACTGAGTCGGTGTTAGCTTGCAGCAAAGCCTCGATTTCGTCTATCGACACAGCAATGCCTGTTGGCGCATTCGGGTTGGCAAAAACAATGCCGCCATTGTTGGCCAAATCGTCAATTAAGTAGTCTTTGATATTAAGTGTGAAATCTGCGCGCAGCGGTATGCTTTGACAGTCAATCTCGAGTAAATTACTCAATGGAGTGTAAAAGCTATAGCTAATATCCGGAACTAATAATGATTTACTCTGTTGAAAAAAGGCGCGGAAGGCGTGCGCTAATACTTCATCAGAACTATTGGCTACGAAAACTTGCGCTGGACTTAAATCAAAATTGCTAGCGATGGCGTTTTTTAACTGCGTGCTATTGGGATCGGGATATTTACGCAAATTATTATTATTGGCGTCCGCGATAGCCTTTATCACCGCAGGAGACGGACCGTAAGGATTCTCATTAGTATTAAGTTTAATGAGATTATCAATTTGCGGCTGTTCACCTGGAGAGTAAGGGGTTAAATTGTGTACAGTGTCAGACCAAAAACGGCTCATATCAGACCTTATTAGTAATTAATTGATATTTGTTAGCAAATTCGAATGGTTTAGAAAACGCGTTCCATTAAGATTGTGTTAATAGTAACACTGCTAAACTAATGAATTGATAGCAGGGCCAAATATAGATACCCACAAACACAAGCACATATTATGAAAAACAGACAAATCAAATTTAGAACACTGATTATATTAGCGAGTGGATTGTCGTTTAGCCACGTGGTTAATGCGCAAAACTCGCAACAAACATATCAGCAAACGTATCAGCAAGATTACATCACCATTTTCGAAGACTGTAATTATAGCGGCGATCGTCGTACCTTATCAGTGGGTGAATACAACAACATGCGCAGTATCGACTTTGGTAACGACAAACTGTCATCCATTTTGGTCCCTAATGGTTTTACTGTGACCATTTACGAAGACGATGATTATCGAGGAGATAAGGCCCGAATTGTTCATGACATTCGATGTTTTGATAGACAGTGGAATGATCGCGTTAGTTCCTTAACCATTGATTCAGAAAATGCCCGCAGTTATCACCAAAGGCCTGCCTACGACAGTGATGGCCGTCGTATTAATCGCCCAAGAATTGGCAATCGGAATGCTGTAAACCCAAGAGTGGTTAATCAAACCGGTCGAATTGCAGCTAACACGACCGGCCTTAATGTAGCGCGTGTAGTATTTGCAAATCAATTGCTACAGCAAACCAATCAGAATGATTGGCAGATGACCGATAGCAGAACCGGCTCGGTATTGCAGCTCAAAGAAATAAGTCGAGACGACAATACCGTGCAATTGCAAAACCAGTTTACTGCACAAAGAGTACGTATCGATTTGTTCGCCAAGGACGTCACGGTGGTTAATCGTAATGGCCAGCCGCAACGGTTTAATATTACCAGCGCCCAGCCATCGCTGGTAATTACGCAACCGACCACCAGACCAGCACCACCGGTTAATAACCCCGTGAACCCTAGTCGTTTGATCAATGGGCCATGTTTTAATTACAAAGCCTATAGCCGAGGAGGTATAGCAGGCGTTCGTTTTCATGGACAAAAGGGGTTTAATCAATTTGGCCAGAAAGAGCTTAGCGGGCGTGTCTGCGGTGACAGTGTTGTTACCATGGAAATTAACAAGAAAAACCTAGCCACTGATGTGTTAATTGAAATACAAGGCCGCACGTTTCGATTTGCGCCAAATGAGACGGCGGATTCCTTCCGCAATACTTGGCATCGCAAGCTTATTAAATTAGTCTTGCAGTAATTTTTTATGCAGCAGGTCTTTACCGATCAAAACATCGCCCTAGTTGGCTCGATTAAAAGCTATCTGGAATCACATGGAATTGAATCGCAATTGCGCAATGAATACAGCTCAAGCGTTATGGGCGAAGTTGCATTCTTTGACGTATGGCCAGAGGTTTGGGTAGCCGATAACGATGCGTCTCAGGCCAAGCAATTAGTAGAAGAAATGCGTCGACCAGCCCCGAATGGGCCATCATGGCAGTGCCGAGATTGCCAAGAGTCAAATCCTGGCTCTTTTGAGATTTGTTGGCAATGTGGTCAACCCTTAAGTCCACTCGATGAACAATAAATATTTTCGTTACGCCTGCTTTTAAAATTCTTTAAATTAACCACAATGCCCTTATATTAACCACATGGCCTTTCTAATTTTATTAGCCTTATTCGTGGTAATGCCGATAGCGGAGATTAGCGTGCTAATTAAAGTGGGCAGCAGCATTGGTACGCTTAACACCATTTTGTTTGTTATCGCGACCGCTATTTTGGGCGCTTATCTTGTGCGTCAACAAGGCTTTGCTACTCTGACTAAATTACAACAAGAAGCGAGTGCTGGGCGTATGCCGGCCATGCAATTAGCAGAAGGAGTTGCCTTGTTATTCGCGGGTGCGGTATTACTCACCCCGGGATTTATAACCGATGCAATTGGTTTTGCGTTACTAACACCCCCTATTCGACGAGGCATTATCTCGTGGTTCGCAAATCAAGGTTTTACCAAGATGCAAACCAATTATCGTGGCGCAGGATCATCGGGACATCCTTTTTCTACATCTCAAACCTCGCATGATGATGGCCAAATCATAGAAGGCGAAGTTGTGAATAAACCGAATTCACATAAATAAAATCTTTCTTAAGTCTTGACTTTATTGGCTTTGTCCATATTATTAGCACTCCTTATAGACGAGTGCTAATAGTGCGCTCTGTCTGAACCTAGCACTTTTAATTTAACTTATATTTAGAGGACTAACGAATGGCTATTCGTCCACTTCATGATCGAGTTCTTGTTCGTCGAAACGAAGAAGAAGAAAAATCCGCTGGCGGCATTATCTTGACCGATTCAGCAAAAGAAAAACCTTCCGAAGGAAAAATTATCGCTGTAGGTAACGGTAAAATTTTAGAAAACGGAGATGTTCGACCGCTAGACGTAAAAGTGGGAGACAAAGTATTGTTTGGTAAATATTCAGGTACCGAAGTTAAGGTCGACGACGAAGATTTGCTGGTAATGCGTGAAGACGACATTGTCGGGGTCATAAAATAAATCGAGCCTAGGCTCTATCTCGGCTAGTAAAAGTATTTTACTACTGGCTTGAGAAAACGTGATCGTCCTAGATCACGAATATGAACTAATAAATTTATAGAGGAATTAAACATGTCAGCAAAAGACTTAAAATTCGGTGATGATGCACGCGCCAAAATTCTCAATGGCGTCAACATTCTGGCCGATGCAGTAAGAGTAACCCTAGGCCCTAAAGGCCGTAACGTTGTTTTAGATAAAGCCTTCGGCGCCCCTACCGTTACTAAAGACGGTGTTTCAGTTGCCAAAGAAATAGAACTGGAAGATAAATTTGAAAACATGGGTGCACAATTGGTTAAAGAAGTTGCTTCTAAAACCAATGATGTCGCCGGTGACGGTACAACTACCGCTACTGTGTTAGCACAAGCAATGGTTAAAGAAGGTTTAAAAGCCGTTGCTGCAGGCATGAATCCAATGGATTTAAAGCGCGGTATCGACAAAGCGGTAGCCGCTGCTGTTACTGAGCTAAAAAAACTTTCTAAGCCGTGTAAAAATGCCACTGAGATCGCTCAAGTAGGTACGGTTTCAGCTAACTCCGATGAAACGGTAGGTAACATCATTGCCGAAGCCATGGACAAAGTTGGCAAAGAAGGTGTGATCACGGTAGAAGAAGGCCAAAGTTTAGAAAACGAACTGGAAGTAGTAGAAGGCATGCAGTTCGATCGCGGTTATTTATCACCCTATTTTGCTAACAAGCAAGATACCATGACAGCCGATCTTGAAACCCCAATGATTTTATTGCACGACAAAAAAATCACTAACATCCGCGATCTTCTTCCAACCTTAGAAGCCGTCGCGAAAGCGGGCCGACCATTATTAATTATTGCTGAAGACGTAGAAGGCGAAGCCCTTGCGACTTTGGTCGTTAACAATATTCGCGGTATTGTAAAAGTATGCGCGGTTAAAGCACCTGGTTTTGGTGATCGTCGTAAAGCGATGTTGGAAGACATAGCGGTACTCACAGGCGGTAAAGTAATTTCTGAAGAAATTGGTATGAGTCTTGAAGGAATTACCTTAGAAGACCTTGGTTCTGCCAAGCGTGTACAAGTCTCTAAAGACAACACGACGGTTATCGACGGCAGTGGTAAAAAGAAACAAATTTCTGATCGCGTGAATCAAATTCGTGCGCAAATCGAAGAGTCTTCTTCCGATTACGACAAAGAGAAAATGCAGGAACGCGTAGCTAAATTAGCAGGCGGCGTTGCGCTGATCAAAGTCGGTGCGGCTACTGAAGTTGAAATGAAAGAGAAAAAAGCACGTGTTGAAGACGCATTACATGCTACTCGCGCCGCGGTTGAAGAAGGCGTGGTACCTGGCGGTGGTGTTGCCTTGGTTCGCACACTTGCAGCCGTCAGTAAGGTTAAAGGCGATAATGCTGATCAAGATGCTGGCGTAAAAGCTATTCTTAAAGCCATTGAATCTCCATTACGTCAAATCGTAGACAACGGTGGAGACGATGCTTCTGTTGTGTTAAATGAAGTGTTGAATAAGAAAGGCACCTTTGGTTACAACGCCGGTACTGGAGAGTATGGTGACATGATCAAAATGGGTATTCTTGACCCAACGTTGGTAACACGCACAGCACTGCAACACGCAGCGTCTATTGCCAGCATGATTATTACTACCGAAGCGATGATCACCGATGCACCTCAAGACGATGCGCCAGCACCAGGCATGCCTGATATGGGCGGTATGGGTGGTATGGGCGGCATGATGTAAATCAGCCCCAAGCATCGCGCCTAGCGCAAAATAAAAAAGCCCCAACAAGTAAATTTGTTGGGGCTTTTTTATTTGATCGGTTGAATAAACGTTCTAGCCTAAAGCATAAATCGCAGCGGTTTCACGTACTTTATCTAAGGGGCTTAACGTTCCGGCATAGTGTTGGCCGACAACATGTGTGTAAATTTGCGTAGTTTTCACATCGGTATGACCTAAGAGTTCTTGAACCGTTCGAATATCTGTACCTGATTCCAGCAAGTGAGTAGCAAAGCTATGCCTAAATGTGTGACATGTAACTCGCTTGCGAATTTGTGCGTTAGCAGCAGCTTGTTTTACTGCTTTGCGTATTACGCTTTGATGTAAGTGGTGTCGACAGAGTCGACCATTGATGGGGTGTTTACATGTCGATCTAGATGGAAACACATACATCCAGGTAGGTGAACGAAATGCTGAAGGATACTTACGCCCAAGTGCGTCCGGCAAAGAAGGCCCTATACCATCCATATTATCTTTAACTTGTACCTCCAGCGCGCGCTGAATTTGCGACTGAAGATCGTCACAAATACGTTCGGCTAATATAGTTAAGCGATCTTTACGGCCTTTTCCTTGGCGAACTGACACGGAGAGCTTTTCAAAATCTATATCCTGTACCCGAATCGATAATGCTTCTGAGGAACGTAATCCACTGCCATACATAAACTCAACAATAAGGCGATGTATTCCTGATAATTCATTAAGTAAACGGGATATTTCATTGACGGTTAAAACAGTAGGCAACCTTCGCGGGTGCCGAGCATTATTAAAACTCAATTTACCAAGAGGTTTATCTAGAAATTTATTGTACAAAAAAGAAAGAGCATTCAACGCTACCTGCTGTGTACCAATACTACAATTTCGATCATTAGCAACAAATGATAAAAAACCCTCAACCTCATTCTTACCCATCTCAGCGGGGTGACGCATGTTATGAAAACGAATAAAAAACCGTATCCAATAGAGGTAAGTTTTTTCCGTTCGTATAGAGTAACCACGTAAACGCA
>CAZJWW010000114.1:0-8888 GCA_964549895.1 uncultured Gammaproteobacteria bacterium | reverse complement strand
GACGGGAAGAACTCCCATTGCAACGCTCCTCAAATGCTAGCGGTGGCGATTATAGACAGGCGTTGGATTAATTACCAGTCTAAAACAAAATATTTATGTGAAACCCATCCTCACACTTTTAATAATTTGTTAATTATCAAATATTTAGTGAATTTTTAAGGAAGAATTCGTTATAGTTATAGCGTCGTAAAAAGGAGCTACATCAGATGTATTGTTGTTATAAATATATTGGTCTTAAACAATTTGTTCTACGAATAAGTCTTATTCTTATAATCGGTCTATTAGCGACTGCTAGCGCAATTGCGCAAACGAATGGCACAGCAAAGCCTCAAATAGTCCAGCAATCAGACCAAGCGTGTGATCTGCAAGAATTAACCGCACTAGAACAAACATTTGACGAGCTGGCCAGTATCCTGCCAGCAAACGCTCCAGAGCTGATTGATATCGCTCGTTTGACCATAAACGCAAATCAACAATGTTTCGAAACCCTATATAATCAGAATAAAACAGCGGACAGCGCAAAGCAGCACTATATAGATGATGGAGGCTTGTTATTCGATTCAAGCGATCAATCATTTAAAAGCGCCGCGTTTCGTACCTTTGGTCGTAAATGGGGTGCGGGGTCTCCTTTTAACCGTAATCAAGGGCCTCGATTAGCCGGCGGCATCGTCACATATAGCTTTGTTGATACCGGCGTTTCAACTGCCGCTGAATTCGGGGCCACGCCAAATGTTCGTATAAGTTCGCTTCCAAGAATAGGCGGTTGTTTTTCTGATGAAGTGACTCGAGCATTTGCCATGTGGTCGGCCGTCGCCAACATTCAATTTCGGCGCGTATTTGACAACCCCGTACCATTTAATGCCAGTGGCACCTCCGCGAATATCCGAATCGGTGCGCACGCAGGTGACGGTCGCGGCAATGAATTAGCACATGCGTTTTCGCCACCGCCCAATGGCAATTCTGCCGCCGGCGACATTCATTTCGATCCAGCCGAATTCTGGACATGCAACACCAGCGGTATTGATTTTGGCATTGTGTTAACCCATGAAATTGGACATTCAATTGGGCTAGATCATTCAACATTGGGTTCCGCTATCATGGCGCCTTTTTATAATCCCTCGGTTGCTTCTTTGCGGCAAAACGACATCGATGGTGCGGTCGCAATCTACGGGCCAGCGCCTGGTAGTGTCGAGATACCCCCGCCGCCGCCTCCACCACCTCCGCCGCCGCCTCCACCACCCATTTTGACACCTATTTTCGAGCTCATATTGAAAGAGGAAATACTTCGCTAACCAATAGACAAAAACACGCAGCAGGGCATAGTTAGTGCCTTCTTATTTCTTGGTTATGTATAAACAAATAGACTTGTTTGAAATACGCTGTAAAAATTAATAAGGTAATTTAGACCTTTGTACATTGACACTCTTGTGGTCAAATGTAGTATTAATAGGCTGTTTTAAGGAATCATCATAAATTAAAAATCAAATACGGGATGTCGTCGATGAAACGAAGCTTAACTATCGCCATAACTTGGTTCATAACCTGCTGTTTTTTGTCATTACCCTTACCCACGTTGGCGCAAAAATCGATATTGAGTGCAGGACAGTGCAATCAAAAAAAGATGGCGCAATATGAGGCCGATTTCGATAAATTGATCGCTATACAAGAGGCTGAGGGAAACTCAGTAAGCCGACAAACCAAAAAGGACATGGAGATTGTCGCTAGCGCTTATATTGATATGAGCGCGAAGTGTTTTGATCAGTTATATGCCAAAAATTCCAGCGCCCTCGGAATAAAATCATTCCAAATTGATAACGGCGGCATAGCGATGCTGCCTGATTCAAAGAGCCTATTGGTGAGTGAATTTACTCTCAGAGGCACTAAATGGGGAGCAAATTCTCCGTTTGTTAGGGGAGAAAATCAGCTTGGTCCGCGCAGCGCCGGTGGTGTTGTAACTTACAGTTTTATCGCTAATGGCGTCTCGCATGCATTTGAACAAGTTTTTCTTCCGACTGCCGACAATAATCTACGCTTTAGTTCATTGCCCACCTATTCGTCTTGTTTTGAAACGGAGATCGTTCGCGCATTTGCTATGTGGTCAGCCGTTGCCAACATACAATTTCAAAGAGTTAGCGACAACGGAGTCCCCACTAACGGCAATGGTGCCAGTGGAGATATTCGCATCGGAGCACATACTTTCGATGGCCCCTTGGGTATATTAGCGCACGCATTTTTTCCTCCTCCTACTGCGAACACGGCCGCAGGTGATTTGCATTTTGATCGGGCTGAATTTTGGACCTGTGACACTCGCGGTTTTGATATCGGCATAGTGGCGACGCATGAGATAGGGCATTCCATCGGCCTTCAACACGAAGAACGAGGTGCATTGGCTATTATGAACCCCTTTTACAATGCTGATCTACCATTCCTCACTAGCGATGATATCATCGGTGCAAGGTCAATTTATGGCCCAAGTAATGTGACAATGCTGGAGCCTGTTCAGCGCATGGGTGTTGCAGTGAGTTTTTTAGACGGGTTACCGCTCGTGGTGCCATATAGAACAACACCAGAAGAATGCAGTTCTTCTTTAGGGGCTGACCCCACAGACGTGAACTTTGTCGGTACTTTAATAAGTACATGTAGTTCCGAAAATAGACTTTTCGGCGCATTTGCACAGTTCTATAACTTCAGCTTAAGCAGGTCCCGCTCGGTTACTATTAACATGTTCTCACCCGTCTTCGACACTTTCTTGTATTTGCTCGACTCTAATGGAAATATCATAACGTTGAATGACGACGATGGGTCTGGTTTAAATTCACTCATTCAAACGACTCTACCAGCAGGCGATTATACTATCGAGGCAACCTCATTCTCCTCTCGTCAGACGGGCGATTTTACTCTCAACATTCAGTAGTGTATGCAAAGAGATATTAATCTAAAGCTTTGACCAAATAGCCATTTCATTGCCACTAGGCTCGGTAAACTGAAATCGTCGACCTCCAGGAAACTCAAAAATCTCTTTGACAATAACGCCGCCCGCTGCGACCACCCGTTGCTGCGATGCTTCAAGGTCGCTACTCAAAAAAACTATCAAGGCCGCGCCCGTTTCTGCTTTGCTCGCGAGGTCTGCTCGGTAAAAGCCGCCATCCAACCCACCGCCGCTAAACGCCATATAATCGGGCCCATAATCTTCAAAATGCCAAGCGAATACTTCTTGAAAAAAAGCCTTAGTCGCCACCATATCGTTAGCTGGGTATTCTAAATAGTCTATTAAATCTGTCATTGCGGGTTTGCCTTGAGTGAAATCTAAGTCTATGGTTGTGCTTAGCTTATGTTAAATAATATAAAACGGAAATTCTTAAACTTAAAGAGAATAATCATATCGCTATTGCTGGTTTCTCTAGTGGGTTGCGTTTCTGCACCCAAATTGGTCGATAATGATTCTGAGCTTGCACAGTGGCTCAAAGGGGCGGAGCTTTACAAACAAAAGTTAACGGCCGACCACCCTGATCATATAGATAACGTATTAGCCATTTCTGCTCCCATGAGAGAGGCTATCAATGTTCATTTTGCCGATCTGCCCTCATCGCTTATTGCGCTGCGAATGGCTGATTGGTTAGTTGATAACAAAGACGGACACGGCATGCATTATAACGTTAATGCTAATCTCACACCTGCCGAGGCCTTTGAAAAACGTGAGGGGAATTGTCTAACCTTTACTATTTTACTAACCACCATGGCTGCTGAGCTGGGAATTGAACTACTTTATAACGAAGTGGATCTACCTGATGTTTGGGATCAAGACGAAGAAGAGACTGATGCCAGAGTAGTCCTGTATCGGCATATTAATGCGATAACGAATTCTACTAAAGGACAGTATGTTTTTGATTTAGCGATCGAAGACTATGATGCTAGTTATCCTCAACGAGTAATTCCTAGTGAACACGCGATTGCACTATTACACAACAACAAGGCAATCGAAGCTCTAAAAAAAAATGACTTAGAGAATGCGATGCATTACCTAAAGCTAGCGGTTTCAAACTACCCAGATAATCCCGATATTTTTATAAATCTAGGCGCCGTTTTCAAATACGTAGGCGAAACTAATCTGGCCGAAGAGTCTATGTTATATGCACTGAAACTCGATAAAAACAACCACCTAGCGGCTAATAAATTAGAGCGTTGGTATCGTCTAGACGGCCAACAGACTAAAGCTTTAAAATATAAACGTTTAGCGCGGGCTTCGCGTAATCGTAATCCGTACTATCAATACGCACGGGCTGAAGATTCTTTTAAGTCTAATGATTTTAAAGCCGCCCGGCGTTATATTCGCCGAGCAAAATATTTATACGATCAAGATTCTCGTTTTTTTTGGCTTAGTAGTCGCGTCGAAAGAATGCTCGGAAAGCACGTTAAAGCGCTACGCGAATTAGTGAGTGCCTATGAATTGGCTAAGACTGAGGAACAACTTAATATTTACAAAACAGAAGCGGTAGAGCTGGCCGTAGCCATGAAAAACAATAACACCAAAAATTCTGATACGGCCGCTCTTGATAAGATTTCAGAAAGTATCAATACAGACGCTTTGGAAGTAATTGTCCGATAAATTACTTAAGCCTATATTCGGCTAACCCCGCAACATTTCTTTCAGCACATCCTTCTACATTATTTCCTCCAGCCTTTCCTTCAACATTGTAGCTCACCGAAACTTCACCTTCATATTTTAGGTAATTAAGGTGCGACAGAGTTTCTCCAGTCGCCAGTATCGTGTCTACTAATGAGAGCTCTCGGTTAAATAAAATTTGCCGAGCATCAGCCACGCGCAGTGGTTTACTCAAAGCAACACGCAGTCGATTCAGATCAACCGTATGATCATCTATCAACTGTTGCATGCGTTCATTGATACCGATAAACGGCTCTTGGTGAGCCGGCAAAATCATCGTATCGCTGGGGATCAATCTCTGTAATTTCGCACAAGAATTCAGCCAGTCATTTAGGGGATTAGCATTCATGTCCGCAGGGTACACACTAACATTCGAAGATATACGGGCGATGGCCTGATCGCCAGAAATCATCACTTTTTTTTGTGGGCAATACAGACAAACGTGTTCGGGCGAATGTCCATTCCCCGTCACTACACGCCAAGTCAAACCATCTATTTCTATTGCTTGTTTATCTTCTATAAAGTGACATATTGATTCTATAACTCGGCCCCTGTCTTTATTCTTTTCAGCGCTAAAAAAACGTTTAAAGTCTTTTTGCGTGTCTTGGTCATACCCTACTAGTTGTGAATAAGCACTCAACTCTTGCTCGTTCTTTATTGGATCACGCGTTATTATTTCGTGGTAGCGATTAAATTCTCCACGGCTAATCCACACCAAACAATTGCAACGCTTAGCCAACCAAGATGCCAGACCAATATGGTCAGGGTGATAATGAGTAATGATGATGCGCTTTACCATCTGCGGTTTAAGAAAATCACTAAACACCTGCTCCCACACATCCTTACAGTCTTGATGATCAAAACCCGAATCGACTATGGTCCAGCCATCACCGTCGCGCAGAATCCATAAATTGATATGATCCAAGGCTATCGGTAGCGGTTGCCGTAACCAATAGACACCTTCAGCCACTTCAATTGGATCTCCAAGCGAAGGGCTCCAGCGTTTTTCAAAGGGATAATCGAGCTCGGGTTTGACCGAATACTCAGTACGAAGATGGTTCAAACAAACATCCTTAGGGTAGACAAGAGTGTGGAAAAAAATCAACTTGGGCGATTATATATCACTCAGAGTGACCAGTAAGTGTTTATTTTCCTATTTTATAACCATATAAAATATTATTACTTTTTATTATATGTGGACATCGTTATATTTATGCTTAAGTTTGGGTAATTCCAATTTGGTGAATTACACCTAACTTTATTTTGCGATATCAATTTACATTAATACGAGTGTTATAAAGCTCGACAGGCCTGCAAAATGTACCAATACGATAAGATTGATAAGACCATTGTTTCAGAACGTGTTGCACAATTTAGAAATCAAGTGCAACGCCACTTGGCTGGGCAATTAAGCGCTGCCGATCTAGCACCGTTGCGCTTACGTAACGGCTTATACATGCAAATACACGCGCACATGCTCCGTGTGTCTATTCCTTATGGTTTGCTCAATTCTGCACAAATGCGATCTTTGGCTTACGTGGCACGTAAATATGATCGCGGTTATGGTCACTTTACTACCCGCCAAAATATCCAATTTAACTGGCCTGAACTTGCTGACGTGCCGGATATTTTAGAAGACTTATCAAAAGTTGAAATGCATGCTATGCAAACGAGTGGTAATTGTATTCGTAATATTTCATCCGATCACTATGCCGGTGTAGCAACCGATGAGATTATCGATCCACGGCCCTATTGTGAAATTATTCGGCAATGGTCCACATTGCACCCAGAATTTTACTGGTTGCCACGCAAATTCAAAATAGCAGTTACTGGCGCCACTCATGATCGAGCGGCCGTACAATTTCATGATATCGGTTTAGAGGTTGTGCATAACGACCAGCGAGAAATCGGCTTTCGTGTTTACGTGGGTGGCGGTTTGGGTCGTACTCCCGTTATTGGCAAAGTCATCAAAGAGTTTTTACCTCGTGAAGACATTCTCTCTTACTGTGAAGCTATCTTACGCATTTATAACTTACATGGTCGACGGGATAATAAGTACAAAGCTCGGATTAAAATTCTGGTAAATGCCATGGGAATAGATGATTTTCGTAGTGCGGTTGAAACCGAGTGGGCACACTTTAGAGATGGTGAACTAAAACTACACGATGCTGACTTCGATACCATGGCAGGATTCTTTCCAAAACCAGCGTATGAGAAATTGAGTTCAGGTGACAAACTTATAAGTAAACGTATTGATCTAGATAATCGATTCGCCGCTTGGTATTACAACAACACCGTAGAACATCGTCAGAGCGGCTACCGTATCGTTAATATTTCTTTGAAAGAACACGGAGTGGCCCCCGGGGATGCCACCGACACACAAATGGATGCCATTGCCGATATCGCTGAGACATATTCCTTTGGGGAAATTCGCGTTACCCACGAACAAAATTTGGTGCTGGCTGACGTACGTGAAAAAGATTTGTTAAAAGTATGGCAAGCATTGGATAAGCAAGGACTAGCAACCGCAAATATTGGCTCAGTAAACGATATGATTTGTTGTCCTGGTCTAGACTTTTGTTCTTTGGCCAATGCCAGCTCACTGTCGATCGCTAAACAGATAAACGAACGATTTGACGACTATAATGAGCTATACGATGTCGGTGAAGTAAAGTTAAAAATGTCTGGTTGCATGAATGCCTGTGGCCACCATCATGTGGGGCATATTGGTGTACTAGGCGTTGATAAGAAGGGAGAAGAATGGTACCAGCTTACGGTGGGTGGCGACGCGACTAATCAAGCTGCTCTCGGCACTCGTTTAGGCCCAGCTATTGCTAAAGACAGGGTTAGCGACGCTGTCTCGGATATTCTTGATGTATATCGCGAACAGCGCAGCGGTGCAGAGCAGCTACTTGATACATTTCGCCGCATTGGTATAGATCCATTTAAAGAAAAAGTTTACGCAGAGCACAAATAATGACTAAAACCACAATCGCCAATCGCGCAATAAAAGCACTTGCCGGCGCTTCTCCATCTCGTATTCAAACGAATATTCAGCATTCCCAAGCCATTGTCGATCAAGCGATAGTCGCCAACAATATAGTGCACCTCGCGCCGAATCAAGAACTTGATATTGACAAGCTGCCAAGCGGACAAATCAGCATACCTTTAGAGCTATGGCTAAAAAATAAGGAAGCAATTAGGGCTAGGGGTGACAAAATAGTGGTGCAAATCGCCGCCGATGAAGACCCTGCTGATTTACGGTCGGACTTGGATGAAGTTGATATAATTGTTCTACCGTTTGTGAGTCATGTAGATGGTCGTGGCTATTCACATGCTTTAATACTGCGCAACCGTTATGCCTATAACGGTGAAATTAGAGCGGTTGGCGATGTGAAATTTGATCAGTTGCGGTTTCTGACACGCGTGGGTTGTAATGCCTTTGAGTTACACGAAGAATTACCTGACGGTGAAAATCTCGAATCAGCGCTCAGCGCTTTTAATGAGCTGCGTGAAGTGTATCAACCCTCTAGTGACGATGCCCGTTTAATATTTTCTCGTCGACGAGCTGTTCATTAGTCGTATACGGCAAACCAATTTAGGTAAGTCATTGAGTAACTAAGTGGTGGAAATAACATTTGTAAAAAAAATTTTGGCGAATGGCGAACTTTGTCAAAAGTGCAATGACGTCGCTAATCGTTTAGAAGTTGATGGTGTACTGCCATTGATTAATCATATTGTCGTAGCACAAGAAAACGACGCTAATTCAATAGGTATGCGCATGGCAAAGCAATATCAAGTAGAGAGAGCGCCTTTCTTTTTAGTTGAGAATGAAGCCGGCGAAATCACTGTCTATGATATTTATTTTAAACTTAAGAAAGCGCTTATAGAGCAAGGTCTACTTAAAGCCACAGCGCCAAAAATCTAAATGGATTGGTATCTACTATTGAAAATTCTAGTGGTGGTGTTTATTTTCACGCTGCCAATATATTTGATACGGCTGCTTATACAATCTAACAAAGACAATTAAGCCACATACCTAATAATTTAGGCGCGTCTCACAAGCAAATCACCGACGTAGTCCCGTTTGCCGCAACGATCGAAAAACAAAAAGGCTCTTCCTCATCTGCTTCCGCTATCGGTACGATTTTTTGCAATATACCTGGGCTGTTCGATTGAATGGACTCGGTGCCCATAACGTAAAGCTCATTTTGATTGTCTCTAC
>CAZJWW010000113.1:5776-9160 GCA_964549895.1 uncultured Gammaproteobacteria bacterium | reverse complement strand
TCAAAGGAACCTATAAAGGCAGTATTAACGGCCCCCTATAGGCAGCACTTCACCGTAACCTTTGTGTAGACGCGTTTATCTTCAGCTGTCGCGGTAACTTCGCTCATTAGAACTCCAATTGGTTGTTTTTACCCACAGGCCTTTCGAGAGTAATGGATTTAGCCTCGAGACTCAATGCTATGCATTGTAAACAGCCAATATCATCGAACCGTCTGACGAAATATTATACGCAACCCAAATCGGCTGCAGCAACTAACCGCAGCTCGCCGTTAATATCCTTGATTTGATATCTTAGGCTAGTTGGTTTGGTATCTAAAATCCGTTAAGCTTGAAGACGGCATCAATCGAAACCTTTGACCTTTTCATTGTAAATATAATGACTGAAAAAATGATCATTGCCTTAGATCAAGGCACTACCAGTTCACGCGCTGTCTTGTTTGATTTTGAGGCTGATATTGTTGATGTGTCGCAGAAAGAGTTTACTCAGTACTTCCCAAAACCCGGTTGGGTTGAGCACGATGCTAAGGAAATATGGGATTCCCAATTTGGTGTACTGCAGAGTTTGGTGGCGAATAATCAATTACGCCCCAATGATATTGCCGCAATAGGAATAACCAATCAGCGTGAAACCACCGTGGTGTGGAATAAAACTACGGGCGAACCGGTGTACAACGCTATTGTATGGCAAGATCGTCGTACAGCGGCTAAATGCGATGAGATCACAGCAGCCGGTTGGAAAAACAAAATTCAACAAAAAACGGGTCTGATAATCGATGCTTATTTTTCAGCTACCAAGGTGCAATGGATTCTTGACCATGTAGAGGGTGCGCGCCAGCAGGCCGAGGCAGGTGAATTGCTGTTTGGCACTATTGACACGTGGGTGATTTGGAAACTTACTGAAGGTGCCGTGCACGCCACTGACCCCAGCAATGCAGCGCGGACTATGTTGTTGGATATTAATACTGGGGAATGGGACGACGAGTTACTTGAATTGTTTACCGTGCCGCGTTCTATGCTGCCCGAGCTTAAGAATAGCTCTGATGATTTTGGTAGCGTGACTTTTCAAAGCCAGGACGTGCCTATTGCTGGTGTCGCTGGTGATCAACAAGCTGCGTTATTTGGTCAAACCTGTTTTGACACTGGTATGGCTAAGAACACTTACGGCACGGGCTGTTTTATGTTGATGAATACGGGAAATGCACGAATTGATAGCCAGTCGGGGCTACTTAGCACTATAGCTTGGTCGATTGATGGCAAAATAACCTATGCCTTAGAGGGCAGTGTGTTCATTGCCGGAGCTGCCGTACAATGGTTGCGTGATGAGCTTAAGTTTATCGAGTCTGCCAGTGAATCAGAAGCCCTCGCTATGCAGGCTAATCCTGAAAGTGATGTGATTGTTGTGCCAGCGTTTGCAGGGCTGGGCGCGCCGCACTGGGATATGTATGCGCGTGGCGCAATTTTTGGTCTGACTCGAGATTCTGGTCAAGCTGAAATTGCCAAAGCGACATTACAATCCTTAGCCTATCAAATTTATGATGTATTACAGGCCATGCAAACAGACAGCGGTATTGAGTTAAGTCAGTTGAATGTTGATGGTGGTGCTATTGCCAATGATTTCTTAGCGCAGTTTCAAGCAGATGTGTTACAACGGCCGGTGAATAGGCCCAAAGTATTGGAATCTACTGCGCTAGGTGCAGCTTACCTAGCCGGCTTGAAAGTAGGTTATTGGACTATGGATGATCTCAGCAAGGTTCGCGAGATCGAGCGAAAGTTTGATCCACAAATCGGCAATGAGAAAATTCAAACTCTGCTAAAACAGTGGCACAAAGCGGTTAAGCGCAGTCAGCAATGGATTGATGCCGACAATGAGTAAAAGCTTGCATGAATTAGAAGTTAAAGTGGCGTTTTTAGAGGAATCGTTAAGCCAACTTAGCGATGAATTTTATCGTCAGCAAAAAGAACTCGATGTTTTGAAATCCAACTATATTAGTGTGATTAACAAGCTGCGTAGTTTACAAGACGGTGATTCTGCCAGCACGGAAGTACTGGATGAAAAACCGCCACATTATTAAGGAAACTATTGTTTTATACAGTAGTTTTACAGAGTTTTAGTTTATTTTTCTGATTCATATTTCTCTATCTAATTGATTTATTTAGTTAAAAACAATTTTTAAAACTACTGTTGACAATTTCGAAAACACTGTATAAATTACCAGCAACTGAATAAGTAATCACTTAACCCCAATTTCGCATGGTTGAATGATAAATAGAAATCCGGAGCTAACGATGGATGACAATAAGCAAAAAGCACTCGAAGCAGCACTAACTCAAATTGAAAGACAATATGGCAAGGGATCTGTCATGCGTCTTGGTGATGACCCCAAAAATGGGGAACAAATTGATGTGATTTCAACTGGCTCAATCGGCCTTGATGCGGCTTTGGGTGTTGGTGGTTTACCGATGGGGCGTGTGGTTGAAATCTACGGTCCAGAGTCATCGGGTAAAACCACATTGACATTAGAGGCAATTGCTCAGGCGCAAAAAAAGGGCCTCACTTGTGCCTTTATTGATGCTGAACATGCGCTGGATCCACGTTATGCCCAAAAGCTGGGTGTGGATATTGATAACCTATTAGTTTCTCAACCTGATACTGGCGAACAAGCACTGGAAATTGTAGACATGCTGGTACGCTCAGCGGCAGTTGGAATGATTGTAGTGGACTCAGTAGCGGCACTAACCCCTAAAGCTGAGATTGAAGGCGATATGGGTGACTCACACATGGGCTTACAAGCTCGCTTATTATCACAAGCATTACGTAAGCTTACGGCAAATATCCAAAAATCAAATACATTAGTGGTATTCATCAACCAACTGCGTATGAAAATTGGTGTGATGTTTGGTAACCCAGAAACGACGACAGGTGGTAATGCTCTAAAGTTCTATTCATCAGTTCGTTTAGATATTCGTAGAATTGGTGCTATCAAGAAAGGCGATGAGATCTACGGCAATCAAACGCGCGTTAAAGTGGTTAAAAACAAAGTTGCACCGCCGTTTAAACAGACTGAATTCGATATTTTGTATAACCAAGGTATTTCTAAAGAAAGTGAATTGATTGCCATTGGGGTTGAGAATGACATTGTTGAAAAATCCGGTGCATGGTATAGCTACGACGGTCAACGTATTGGGCAAGGCAAAGATAATGTGCGTGAATTTTTGAAAGAAAACAATGATATAGCGGAAGAATTAGAAGTCAAAGTAAGAGCTGCTCTTGGTTATGGCGAGGTTTCTGATTTAGAAGCTGAAGCTGTTAATGAAGAAGCTCCTGATGAAAAAGCGGAAGCTGTTATTAAAAAAGCTGAGGCTGTTAATAAAAAGGCTGAGGCT
>CAZJWW010000113.1:0-5676 GCA_964549895.1 uncultured Gammaproteobacteria bacterium | reverse complement strand
GCTGAGGCTGTTAATAAAAAGGCTGAGGCTCTTGATGTGAAAGCAAAGGCTTCTAAAGCGAAAGCTGATTAATCAATAAATTAATTAACGAATGGATAAGCTGTTATTGATTTCTCACTCCTAAATATTTGATCTTTATGTTTTCAATTTCAGTAATGAGCTAGATGCGGATCATTAAGCCAGTGCGTAAAGCGCGAACTAAGAACCAGGATGGTTCTAAACATTTATCGTCAGATTCCACATGTGAATCTGGCGATTTTCTTCCGTTTGAGAACCTTAACTTCTTTGGCAACGATAAGCAATTTGTAGATTTAGAGTCTGTTAGATCAAGCGTAGCTAAGCCTGAGAAAACCGATACTCAAAGCATTAGTGCAACGAAGAAGGAATTTAATAGGCTAATGGCTAAAGGTATTCGTTTGTTAGCCATGCGTGAACACAGCCTTAAAGAAATCAATGATAAATTGTCTGCCAAGGCACTTTCAAAAGAAATGGTCGCAGCAGTGTTGGACGAGTTGATCGAAAATAATTATGTATCTGATGAGCGATTTGCTGAATCCTATGTCCGTTCCCGAGCGAACCGCGGTTTTGGGCCGATTAAAATCAGAATGGAATTAAAGAATAAGGGAATTAGTAATCAATTAATCGCCGAATATTTAGATATGGATTCCGCTATTTGGCTAGATAGCGCGCGCAATCAATACCACAAAAGGTATGGAGATGACGCTATTAGTGACTATAATACATGGACTAAGCGTGCACGGTTTATGCAGAGTAGGGGCTTCACTGCCGAGCATATTCAAATAAGCCTGCCTGCCGTTAATTTTTACGAATAGATATTTACGAATAGTCCGTTGATGAATTAGTTTTATTACTGCTGTTAGTGCACTTGTTTTAGGTACTGTTTCGTAAACTTTCAACAAATAGATTTTCTGAACACATTTATTGAATTAGATAGTCATACGTTATGGTGTGTTTTGAAAAATGATGGTGAGTAATGAAAACTGCAGATCTAAGAAATAGTTTTTTAGAATTTTTTGCTAAAAATGGACACAGTAAAATTGCCAGCAGCTCGCTGGTGCCTGTAGACGATCCTACATTGTTGTTTACCAATGCAGGGATGGTTCAGTTTAAGGACATTTTTTTGGGCAATGAAAAAGTTGATTACGACCGTGCCGTAACCTCGCAGCGCTGTGTTAGAGCTGGAGGTAAGCACAACGATCTCGAAAATGTAGGTTATACCGCGCGACATCACACCTTCTTTGAAATGATGGGTAATTTTAGTTTTGGCGATTATTTTAAAGAAGGCGCCATTACTATGGCGTGGGAGTTCTTAACTGAAGTGCTCGAGTTGCCCAAAGAAAAGCTATGGATCACCGTTTTTGAGGAAGATGATGATGCAGAAGCGATATGGATCGAGAAAATAGGTGTAGCGCCCGATCGTGTTGCGCGCATCGGGGCGAAAGATAATTTTTGGTCTATGGGTGATGTTGGTCCATGCGGCCCTTGTAGTGAAATCTTTTATGATCACGGAGAGCAGTATGAGGGTGGGCCTCCCGGAACGCCAGAAGAAGACGGTGATCGGTATATTGAGATTTGGAATCTAGTATTTATGCAATACGACCGCAGCAGTGATGGCACGTTAACGCCGCTTCCTAAACCTTCGGTTGATACAGGTATGGGATTGGAACGCGTTGCCGCTGTCATGCAACATGTCAATAATAACTACGAAATTGACCTTTTTGATAACCTGATTGCTTCTATCTGCAAGGTACTAGGGACTAAGGATTCTAAACATCATTCGGTTCGCGTTATCGCTGACCATATACGTTCCTGTGCTTTTATGATTGCCGACGGTGTATTACCGTCAAGCGATGGTCGGGGTTATGTATTACGGCGTATTATTCGGCGTGCTATAAGGCACGGTTATCAACTTGGCGGTGAAACTCCTTTCTTTTATAAGCTTGTCGGCGCGCTAGCTAAAGAAATGGGGAAGGCTTATCCAGAATTACACGAAAAACAAGGACTTATTGAAAAGTCTTTAGAAAAAGAAGAGCTTCGGTTTGCCGAAACTCTAGATCAAGGCTTAAAAATATTTGAACAAAAGGTGGCTTCGTTAAAAGACGATACGGTGCCTGGCGAGCTAGTGTTTTTACTCTATGACACCTATGGTTTTCCAGCTGATCTAACTGCTGATGTCGCTCGTGAACGAAACCTAGTAATCGATGAGCAAGGTTTTGATAGTCTCATGGAGCAACAGCGTGAGCGGGCTAAGTCTAGTAGCCAATTTTCTGCTCAAGAAGACATTAAGATCAAAGTAAATTCTGAAACTGATTTTATTGGTTACGACGACTTGACTGGGCAGGCAAAAGTGATGGCTTTGCAAGTTGATGATGAACAAGTATCAACTGCGGGTGCCGAACAAGAATTGATGCTGGTGTTAGATACCACACCATTTTATGCTGAGGGAGGAGGCCAAGTGGGTGATCTCGGCACGATATCTGCTCAGGATGCCGAGATACATATCACTGATTGTAGGAAATTGCCCAATGGTGCTTTTGTGCATATCGGTAAAGTACTCAGTGGTGCAATAAACGTTAATGATAGTGTGTCGGCAGCAGTCAATGCCCAGAGCCGCGGTGCCACCGCCGCTAATCATTCGGCCACGCACTTAATGCACAGTGCACTGAAACAAGTACTAGGCGCTCACGTAATTCAGAAAGGTTCGATGGTAAACGCCGAGCGTTTACGGTTCGATTTTGCCCATGACGCTCCAGTGACAAAGGAGCAAATTGCGGAAGTAGAAAATTTGGTTAATAGTGAAATTTTTTCTAAACAGGATGTAAAAGCATCAATTATGCCTATTGATGATGCTAAAGCCGCCGGAGCTGAAGCTTTATTCGGTGAAAAATACGGTGCTGAAGTTAGAGTTTTATCCATGGGAGATTTCTCTCTCGAATTATGTGGAGGAACTCATGTATCAAATACATCGGAAATTGGATTTTTCAAAATCATTGCAGAATCGGGAGTGGCTGCTGGAGTTAGGCGTGTTGAAGCCTTAACTCGAGAAGGAGCATTGCAGTGGGTTGATGAACAACAAATGTATTTGCGCAATGCCACCAGTTTATTAAAAGCGGATGCTGGCAGTCTCACAAAACGCATAGAACAACTCCAGGCAAATATTAAAACCCTAGAGCAAGACAAAAAGAAGTTACAGCAGATGATAGCCAGCGGAGGTGGCGGTGAGGACTTAGCTTCTCAATCCAAGCAGGTAGGGGACATCACCCTATTAGCGACCATTATGGAGGGCGCTGATAAAGATTTACTACGCAATACTATAGATACCTTTAAAGATAAAAACAGCAATGGAATCATTGTTTTAGGTGCTGAAGTCGATAATAAAGTTAAACTTGTGGCGGGAGTGGCCAAAGGTATTAGCAAGCGCTATCCTGCGGGTAAGTTGATCCAACACATTACCGCATTGGCAGATGGTCGTGGTGGTGGCCGACCCGACATGGCTGAAGGTGGCATTGCTGATGCCAACGATCTCGAGAAATGTTTAGCTGCAGTTGAGGAGTGGGTCTCGAATCAAGCGTGAGTGCTTTTGGTTCTCGTTAACTATCAAGCTGAATTTTGATTAATGACTAATCAAAAGGATAAGTAGTAAATGACGCTTATATATGCCCGCAAACCAACTAAAGCAGCGTATAATATTGGTTTGTCTCGCTCGAATTAACCCGACTTTCAAATATTAACGGCCGGGCTTTGATTCGAGCTTTTTACTGCAGCCGCCTCATAACACTTTAAAAAAATTATCCGAAAGGGATTTACTGTTTTTTAAGCAACTTATTTTAATTCAATCTGTATGCCGTTAATTGTTGAAAAATTTGGTGGAACATCGGTTGGCTCGATCGAACGAATTAATTCGGTGGCCGATCATTTAATCACGAAGCATGCTGATGGTGAACAATTGGTGGTAGTAGTTTCTGCCATGAGCGGTGAAACCAATCGACTGGTGTCTTTGGCGGCTGAGTTATCTGATTCGCCATCTCCACGTGAAATGGATGTGTTGCTGTCCACTGGTGAGCAAGTGACCATCGCCTTGTTGGCGATGGCGCTGCACGAACGCGGCAATGATGCGCGTTCCTACACTGGGGTTCAGGTAGCGATTAAAACCGACAGTATTCATTCTCGTGCCCGAATAGAGCATATTGATGCCGAGAAGATTGTGGCTGATGTTGAGCAGGGGCGAATTGTTATAGTCGCAGGCTTTCAAGGGGTAGATGAATTTGGCAATATCACTACTTTAGGTCGGGGTGGTTCGGACACCACAGCCGTGGCGTTGGCAGCTGCTACTCAGGCCCAAGAGTGTCGAATTTACACAGATGTAGACGGTATCTATACCACCGATCCTAGAATTGTGCCTAATGCGAGACGTTTAGAGCGAATTACTGCTGAAGAAATGCTTGAGCTATCGAGCCTTGGAGCGAAAGTGTTGCAAACACGGTCGATAGAATTTGCTAATAAATATCAAGTCCCTCTGCGCGTACTATCCTCTTTTGAGGCCGGTGAGGGAACTCTAATTACCTATGATAATGAGGACAATTCGATGGAAGCGCCTTTAATTTCTGGCATTGCGTTTCAACGTGATGAAGCAAAACTAACAATTCGAGATTTACCGGATCATCCAGGTATTGCTCATCAAGTACTGGGGCCCATAGCCGATGCACATATCAATGTAGACGTTATTATCCAGAACGCTAGTGCAAAGGGATTGACCGATTTAACATTTACCGTCCCGAGAGCCGATTATAAGGCTTGTATGGCGGTACTCGAACAGCTTGTGTTAACATTGGGGGCGAAGGAAGTAAAGGGAGACGATAAAATAGCCAAGGTTTCGATTGTTGGCGTTGGAATGCGTTCCCATGTAGGTGTTGCCAACACTATGTTTAAAACATTGGCGGAAAACGATATTAATATCCAAATGATATCGACTTCAGAGATAAAAGTGTCTGTGATTGTTGAAGAAAGTCATATGGAAAAGGCCGTGCAGACTCTGCACGAGGCGTTTGGTCTATAAGCGACTGAAAATAGCGATATTTACCCTATGAATGAGCTGATTAAGGTGCGATTTAAAATTAGAGTTTTATTTTCATTTTTTTTCTGGAAATCAGCGCCGACATACATATAATACCTGCCATTCTGTTATTTAGAGTTTCATGATGGAGAGGAAATTCAGGGGCTGGATAAATCATCAACTTAGTAAATAATGTGACGATAGTAGTGATAACAAGATGAAAAAATTCCGGAGAATTTGATGTTAATTTTGACTCGGCGTATTAACGAAACTCTCAATATTGGCGATGATGTACAAGTAACCGTTCTTGGCATCAAAGGAAATCAAGTGCGTATTGGCATAAATGCACCACGCGATGTTCCTGTGCATAGAGAAGAAATTTATCAGCGTATCAAGCGCGAAGAACGAATGAATCAATCTGGCTCAGACGATAGTGGGCCTGGTGATGATTACAGTAGTGATCATGACTACCGCGGCGCCGACTATTTCGGAGACGACGACGCAGTAGGTAATAAATAGCAAGTTAGCGGTAAGGCTTGGAGAAAATCGGAGAAGTGGCCGAGTGGCTGAAGGCGCTCCCCTGCTAAGGGAGTATAGGGTTT
>CAZJWW010000112.1:0-9170 GCA_964549895.1 uncultured Gammaproteobacteria bacterium | reverse complement strand
GAAATAGAGGGGGCCAAGACCAAGCAAGCCGTCGATTATGAAGAATTTTTACAGCAAGGCGATACGCACTACGATTGGTTAATGCCGCTTGATGAATGGGACGCAATTTCGATCAATTACACCTCCGGCACCACGGGTAACCCAAAAGGTGTGGTTTCGCATCACCGAGGTGCGTATTTGCTGGCCCAAGGCAATGCTCTAACGACTTCGATGGGCAAGCATGCCGTCTATTTATGGACGCTCCCTATGTTTCATTGCAATGGTTGGTGTTTTCCATGGACTATGTCAGCGATAGTCGGCACGCACGTTTGTTTGCGACAAGTCAGAGCTGAGCAAATCTGGGATTCGTTAGAACAACACGATGTGACTCATTTGTGTGGCGCGCCAATCGTGATGTCACTGCTTCTGGAGTACCCCAAGGCAGATCAGCCCACCTTAGAAAAAACGGTACAATTTTTTACCGCCGCTGCACCGCCACCGGAAAAGTTACTTGCCGAGATGAGTGCGGCGGGTTTTAACGTTACCCATCTCTATGGATTGACGGAGACGTATGGGCCTGCTGTGGTGAATGATTGGCATACCGATTGGGATCAATTACCAAGTGAAGAGCAAGCGAAATTTAAGGCTAGGCAGGGCGTGCGTTACCTACCTCTAGAAGACTTGGATGTTCTCGACCCCAAAACTATGAGTAGCGTGCCCAGAGATGGTAAAACCATTGGCGAAGTGATGTTTCGCGGTAATGTCGTGATGAAGGGTTATTTTAAGAACTTAGCAGCGAGTGAAAAAGCTTTCGCTGGTGGGTGGTTTCATTCAGGTGATTTGGGTGTTATGCACCCTGACGGCTATATTCAACTCAAGGATAGATCCAAAGATATTATTATTTCAGGCGGTGAGAACATCTCCTCCATAGAAGTCGAGGATGTTTTGTATAAGCATTCAGCCGTCGCCGTCGCCGCGGTCGTTGCGATGCCACATACCAAATGGGGAGAACAGCCGTGTGCGTTTATTGAAACAGCAGCAGGGCAATCGGTATCTCTAGAAGCGCTAGATGAATGGTGTCGCGAGCATTTGGCCGCTTATAAAGTTCCCAAACATTTCGAGTTCGCTACTATTCCGCGAACTTCTACGGGAAAAATTCAGAAGTATTTACTTAGACAGATGGCCAAAGACTTTTCGTCATAGGCATGGTGTGAGGACTTTGTTCGCGCTCGGTGTTTAAGGTTATTGGCTAAACCTACGAAGGCCTGATTATTTTTCTATCAATGGCCCGCTTTCTTGCAAGCGCCGTTTTTAAAATCTTTTGATCAACGGGGTCCTTGCCCTGTAAATACAATTCAATATAAGTAAATTGATCATTACCCCAGAAAAGTTCCTCATCGATAGTCATAGTGGGAACTCCAAAAACACCGCGCTTTATAGCCGTCTCGGTACTTTGTTTGAGTAGAGCCTTTACTTCAATGTTGTTAATCGCGTCCTGTAAATATTCTTCAGATAGACCCAATGGCGCTAGGGTCCGAATTAATTCATCGTTGCTGCCAAGATCTTTTCCATCAGACCACCCCGCTTTATAAATGGCTGAAATGACTTTATGTTGTTGATCGTTAGACACTTTTTTAAGTGACATTCGCAATGCTGACAATGGATTAAAGGGGTGAAATTTAGGCCCGCGTAAGGTTATGTTATTCAGTTTAGCATAACGAAAACAATCCTTAAGAAGCCATTCTCGTTTTGGTGCTATTTCGGCCGGCCCTAATTGTCCCCAATGATCCAGGAGTTTTCCGAAAACCACAGGATGTGCCTGAAGTTCAATATTATACTGCTCGCAGAGTGCTTGAACACGAATCCATGCAAAATAAGAATACGGCGACATAAAATCAAAATAGAAATGCACACAAGATGAATTCATAAGTTTCTTACTTCTGCATTAAAAGATTTCAGATTTTCGTGATCAAGCCTGTTAGTTTTTTGCCGGTCAAGCCTGTTAGTTTTTTCGCGGTCAAGCCTGTTGGTTTTTCGCGGTCAAGCCTGCTAGATAATAGCAGTATTAAAAGTCCAATCTCAACGAACTAAATTTCTTTCTTATACGCGTGGTAGAGTCTAATCACCTTTTTAACGTAGGCAGTGGTTTCTGGATAAGGTGGAATACCCTCGTATTTAGCTACCGCACCTTCGCCAGCGTTGTAAGCGGCTAAGGACAATTCTTTATCACTATCATAGCGCCCCAGCAATTCCTTGATGTGCCTCACGCCCGCCTCCATATTTCGTCGCGGATCAAACTGGTCTTGATTGAGTTGATAGATAGCGGCAGTAGCTGGCATCAGCTGCATGAGACCCATCGCTCCAGCGGATGATAAAGCGTAACGGTCAAAGGCGGATTCAACGTGAATCATGGCTTTGATAAAGGCAGGCTCTAAATCATACTTTAAGGACATATTCACTATCAGAGCATCGTACTGCGATTTGATAGGGCGAGCATAATAAGGGCGGCTGCCACCGCCTGAACGATATGGCCGCGTGTTATAGCTGCGTTTCAAAGAATGCCCCTTTTTACGCATTATTTTGTCCGTGATTAACTTTGAACCATCGGGTAATTCGTAGACGTACACGGCGGCAATAGCGGGCGCGTTCAACGTGACGACACCAAGCAATAAGCCAACTATCAAAAACGCTTTGATGAAGGGAGACATTTTTTTAAAAATCGACATTTTACAGATAACAAAGTTTTACAAACCGTAAGTAATATTCAAGGTTGTGCTAAGGTCTAATTGTTAGATGAAGATCTAAAAATAGATATCTTCAACGGGTACAAATCGAGCTTTGAACGCACTAGTTTAGTCTTGGAGACCGTTTTGTGCAAAATTTAATTATGTATTAGTGTGAATTCTTCTTTAATAACAATAATTTCAAAGAATTATTTGTATATTTTTGTTAACATATTGCTTTAAGGTAGTGAATTCATTGTATAAAAACCATTGAATCCTTGCACTGAAACATACAGTTTGAACAACTGGTTCGAACAAACGTACCGAGCAAAAATCAGCAGTTAATTATGAAACAAGATACCATTTTTCCAATCGTTATTATTATGTCCGCAATTTTTGCGGCTTTTATGGCATTCGCCAGTGTGTCCAACGCCGATACCCATGCCGGTACTCAGGCAGATATAGCTAAAGTGCGTGCGGAGCTGACTAAAATGATTCCGCAAGCTCAAGACGCTGAAATTGTCGCCGCGCCCGCGAAAGGTGTATATCGAATGCAGATTGAAGGCAGTTACGCTTTTGCCTATGTCGATGGCGATTTTGTCCTATTGGGTGATCTCTACAACACAGTTGATAAAGTCAATTTGGGCGACAAAGCAAATTCAGAGCGTATGGCTACTCTAATCGCCGATGTTAGCACCGAAAAAATGATTGTATTTGGCCCTGCTGAGCCCAAACGCTATATCACAGTATTTACCGATATAGACTGTAGTTACTGCCGCAAATTACACAACGAAGTACCTGAGTTGAATAAAGCAGGTGTTCAAGTTAGATATCTGGCCTTCCCACGGGCAGGCGTAGGTTCTGATAGCCACAAGAAATATGAATCTGTTTGGTGTAACGAAGATCAACAGATGGCATTAACATCGGCTAAATCTGGCAAGAGTGTTCCGAGTGCCAGCTGCACAAATCCAATAGAAGAAACTTATAAATTGGGCCGTGAGGTTGGGGTACGTGGTACACCCACCATCATTTTTGATGATGGAACAGTAGCTCCAGGTTATGTGCCTGCTGAAGACTTGATAAAGCAATTTGGTCTTGAGGGTTAAACCTATCTGTTATTCCAGTTTTCTCGAAGTTTTATAAAAAAGGAGCCTTTAGGCTCCTTTTTTTTGGGCAAGCAATTAATTTAATACTGCACTGAATTTTTGTTCAATCCCGCTCTAGCTTTCCTTCCACTCCCGCTCTAGCAGTTCCAGCTTACCTTCTTTATCAACCCACTCATCAGCATCTTCAGGTGCAGGTTTTTTTTCCGTGATTACCGGCCAAATCGCCGATAGCTCCTCATTGAGTTCTAGGTAATGCTCATCTTTTGGATCTAAGTCGTCATCCGCGACGATCGCGTTTACCGGGCACTCAGGTTCGCACAAGCTGCAATCTATACATTCTTCAGGGTCAATAACCAAAAAGTTAGGCCCTTCGTGAAAACAATCCACTGGGCAGACTTCAACGCAGTCTGTGTATTTACACTTAATGCATTCTTCTTTAACTATGTAAGTCATTTTTGTCTCCGAAACCTCGGCGGTAATCGCTTTTCAACAGCGGCGTATTTTATGTGTTCGTGGTCGTTAAATCAAACAGGTTTAGTGTGCTATCTAACTACTGTGGCCTTAGCTTAACCCAACTTTGATTTTAATTGGTATATTAGATCCAAAGCCTGTCTTGCTGATAACTGATCTGGATCGAGTTTTTCAAGTTCTTGTTCGACAATACTAGCCGTTGTGGGGCTGGTATCCGCTTGATTAAAGTTCATGCTGGCTTGCGGTGAATTATTGTTTTGCTGAGTCTGCTGCACTTCTAATCCGTGTAACTTTTCTTGTGCAACGCTTAATACGTCATTAGGTAAGCCTGCTAAGCGTGCTACCTGAATGCCATAGCTTTGATTCGCAGGGCCGCTTTTAACGTGATACATAAACACAATGTTGTTGCCGTGTTCGACGGCGTCAAGATGCACATTATTAACGCCTGATATTTTTTCAGCCAATTCAGTAATTTCAAAATAGTGGGTGGCGAACAAGCTAAACGCTTTTAGTCGTTGGGCTAAATCAAGTGCGCATGCCCATGCTAGAGATAGGCCATCATAGGTACTGGTACCGCGTCCAATCTCGTCAACTAGAACTAAGCTAGTGGGCGTTGCGTTGCGTAAAATATTGGCCATCTCGGTCATTTCCACCATGAATGTGGAACGCCCACCAGCGAGATCATCGGCAGCACCAATTCGAGTAAATATACGATCAATCGGCCCCAATTTAGCTGAACTCGCTGGCACAAAGCTACCGGTATAGGCGAGTAGGGTGATCAATGCATTTTGCCGCATATAGGTACTTTTCCCGCCCATATTGGGGCCGGTAATCACATGCATCTTAGTGTCATCGCTTAGGCATAGGTCATTAGCAATAAACGGCGCTGATTGATTGGCCTCTACTACTGGATGTCGTCCCTCTATAATTTGAATTCCTGCTTCGTCTACGAGTGCTGGTTTACAAAAGTTGAGGCTGACGGCACGCTCGGCAAAATTGCTCAATACATCCAGCTGCGCTAAAGATTGCGCCATGATCTGCATGACCACCAAATCTTCTTGTAAGCGGTCTAACACGCTTTGATATAAATATTTTTCACGTGCTAAAGCCTTTTCACGTGCGCTCAATACTTTGTCTTCGTATTCTTTGAGTTCTTCGGTTATATAGCGTTCGGCATTTTTTAATGTTTGACGCCGTACATAATGCTCGGGCACAGCGCCGGCTTGGGCTTTGCTAATCTCAATATAGAAACCGTGAACGCGATTGTATTTTACTTTTAACGTACTAACGCCCGTTTGTTTTCGTTCACGCTGTTCAAGTTCAAGTAAAAATTCACCTGAATTTTTACTTAAGGTATGCAGTTCCTGAAACTCAGTATCAAATTCTGGTCGAATTACACCTCCATCGCGAATCACGGCGGCCGGGTCATCTAGAATGGCGGAGTCTAATAGGGCTTGAGCCTCATCAAAAGGGCCTAATTTAGCGTTAAGCTTAGTTAGTCTGCTTGATTGTGCATTGCTTAGAGTATTTTTAAGTGCCGGCAGGCAATGTAAAGCTTCCCTTAACCGCACTAGATCACGGGGTCGAGCGCTGTTTAATGCAATCCGCGTCATGATCCGTTCTATATCGCCGCACTGTTTTAGTAATTTGTGAATGCCCGCTTGATCTAATTGATTAATTAGTTCTTCAACGGCGACTTGTCGTTCTGCAATTAACGCGCGATCGGTTATTGGACCGTGCAGCCAGCGCCGTAATAGACGAGCTCCCATCGGGTTGGCGCATTGGTCCATTAACGCTACTAAAGTGAAATCACGCCCCCCAGAGAGATTGGTTTCAATTTCCAAGTTCTGGCGGCTGGCTGCGTCAATAATCAGAAAGTCGCTTTTTTGCGAAATGCTAAAATCATTAATATGCGGCATAGCCTCGTACTGCATATCTTTGGTGTATTGCAATAACGCACCTGCAGCGCAGACTGCTGTTGGAAAGTCTTGGCATCCATAGGCGACCAAGTTTTGCGTATCAAATTGTCGACACAATAATTCATTCGCCACGTCGAAATCAAAATACCAATTTGGAACACCGTGCGACGGTAGATTTTGTTTACCTTCCTGCTTTTCTTGACTATCTGCTAAGGGTGAATTTTGCTCGGGGACCAATAATTCCGCGGGTTGTAAGCGTTGTAATTCAGAATAAACCTGTTCGAGGCTATCAATTTGTTGGGCGGTAAAGTGTCCAAGCGATAGTTCTAAGGTGGCTATGGCATAAATGCCGTCGCGTTGATAAACGGCCGCCAATATATTGTCGCTGCGTTCATCCAGCAAACTGTCTTCGACTAGCGTGCCAGGTGTAACGACGCGCACCACTTTTCGTTCTACTGGACCCCTACTGGCTGCAGGGTCGCCGATTTGTTCGGCTATGGCTACCGATCGGCCAAGTTTGACTAGTTTAGCCAAATATTGGTCCAAGCTGTGAAAGGGCACACCGGCCATCGGTATCGGCTCACCGTTAGATTTGCCACGTTGAGTCAATGTAATATCAAGAAGGCGAGCCGCTAACTCGGCGTCACCGTAAAAAACTTCGTAGAAATCACCCATACGATACAGCACTAAGGTATCGGGGTAGTCGGCCTTGATGCGCAAATATTGTTGCATCATTGGCGTGTGTTGACTCTGTGTTGTAGAGGAGTTGACCTTGCTCACGGTAGATTGATTAGCTTTTATAGAGCGGTGTTTATGCTTTGATATTACTCAGCATATGATTGAGTTTTTCATGAACTTTAGGCGTGCCAGCAACCACATTGCCTGATTTGAAAATGTCAGTGCTGCCGGAGATGTCAGTGATTAGACCTCCCGCTTCTTTAACTAATAAGGAACCAGCGGCAATGTCCCAGTTTCGCAGGCCAAGCTCCCAAAAACCATCGTAACGTCCGCAGGCCACATATGCCAAGTCCAGTATGGACGAACCGCTACGATGAATGCTTTGTGCTCGAGGCATTAACGATGCAAAGGTTTTCAACCAATGTTTTGTTTCTGCACCCTCACGATATGGAAAACCCGTGCACAATAAGCTATCGGCCAATTTACTGGTCTCAGAAACTCGGATACGCCGACCGTCGAGTTGCGCACCAGCGCCGTTGCGAGCTGTAAAAAGTTCATTGCGCAATGCATCATAGACAACCGCTACTACAATCTCTTTTTTGTGCTGCAACGCGATAGAAACGCAGCAGTGCGGATGCCCGTGCAGGAAGTTATGAGTGCCATCCATAGGATCGATGATCCAACAAAACTCGCTAGTGCGACCTAGATCTCCGGCTTCCTCGCTGATTACATTGAAATCCGGATAAGCCTCATCGAGCATTTTAATAATGGTTTGCTCGGCCGCTATATCGATCTCTGATACCATTTCGTTTTTGCTCTTTTTAGTCACTTTTACTCGGTCCAACTGAGTAATGTTTTGCGTAATTATTTTGCCAGCCTCGAGCGCGGCCGCCACGGCTACGTTTAACGCGCCGGCAGTTTGGTTGGATTCCATTGAGAATTCCCAGAGATCAATTGTAAAAAAGCAAATGTCGATTGTAACTTCGCAGTCCTTAGATTGAAAGTTATGTGTGTAGGGAGCCTCTATTAATTAAAAAAGTTCCTATCGACGCACTGCGATACAATATAGCAAACACTATCTTTTGCTAAAAATGTTTGATTTAACAAAACAAATCCGAGTTGTCTTAATTGAGCCAAGCCATCCTGGGAATATCGGCGCTGTAGCGCGTGCCATGAAAACCATGGGTTTGGAACATTTGGTATTAGTTCAGCCCAAAAAGTTTCCTCATTACGAAGCCAGTAAGAGGTCCGCTGGAGCTGAGGACGTACTCAATGCAGCTGTCGTGGTCGAGCATATGGATCTTGCGATAGCCGATTGCACTATGGTTTACGGAACTTCTGTGCGTGATCGAGAGGTAAGTTGGCCAACCGTAGATCCATGTACAGCAGCTAAGACGGCGATAAGTCATATTAAACAAGGGCGGCAAAATCAAGTGGCTATTCTGTTTGGACGAGAGAGTAGTGGTTTGACTAACCAAGAATTGGATTTGTGCCAAGCTCAAATTCGGATTGCCGCGAATCTTGAATACAATTCCTTAAATTTGGCAAGCGCGGTACAAATTATTACCTATGA
Organism: uncultured Gammaproteobacteria bacterium; assembly: GCA_964549895.1. GTDB lineage: Bacteria > Pseudomonadota > Gammaproteobacteria > Arenicellales > Arenicellaceae > Arenicella. The sequence goes on along the minus strand of CAZJWW010000112.1, from coordinate 721 downwards.
GATGAGAATTAAGGCTTTGGCGGCCCAGCAAAGTAATGATGATTCGCCGGCCAATTCTGCGCAAATTACTACTGGTATAGAAAAACGCCAACTAGCGGCCACCAAAGAACAGTTCGATGGGTACATAATGCACTTGAAAAACACCTTAGAGGCCTTAGATTTTACTAAAACCCCGCAACCAACTCTGCTAATGCGTAAACTTACTCGCCTATACAATAAAGCGGATTTGACCGTTGAAGAGATACAAATTCTGCGTGGTATATTAACGGCTACACAGAGTAAGATCGAGACTGAATAAAGGCTATGACAAAGCGAGTTTTTCTAGTCTGATGAGTTTAAATTAATCCACGTTTGACCGATATATGTTTGATCGAATAAAAGAAGATATTAGTACCATTTATGATCGAGACCCGGCGGCCCGTCACGCGCTGGAAATCTTGACTACCTATCCAGGCGTGCACGCGATTTTATTTCATCGGCTGGCACACGCTTGTTGGAACATTGGTTTGAAATGGTTGGCTCGATTAATTTCTCACTTTTCGAGGTGGGTCACGGGTATTGAAATCCATCCTGGTGCTAAAATCGGTCACCGACTATTTATCGATCACGGCATGGGCGTGGTCATCGGCGAGACAGCTGAAATAGGTGACGATTGTACTTTGTATCACGGCGTTACGTTAGGCGGTACTAGTTTGGATAAGGGCAAGCGACATCCAACGCT
>CAZJWW010000111.1:0-9218 GCA_964549895.1 uncultured Gammaproteobacteria bacterium | reverse complement strand
TTTTTCAATGACAGTGCTGTCAGCGAGAACACGTGAGCGCCCGCCACCACCGCCACTATCATATTGCCAAACATCCTCAACAAACGTTTGACCGTCGATGGCGCTGAGTTTTGCACAAATAGAATCTTGCAGCTTTTGTAGATAAACCGCAACGAGTTCGAGCATGTCAGGTGATTGAGTCACGTTTGATGAGCGTTTAAAGAGGATTTATACATGTTTACTGAGCATCTGGTATGGCGCCAAATCAGTGCATAGTTCAGCTTAGCGTATACGTTCACCAGATACACCATGTTTAATGACAGACGGTGCCGAGGCACCACCTAAAGGCGCGTCAATAATATAGTCTAATTCTACACCCATTACGGAATCAATCTCAGGCGCACCTAATAATGCTTTTTGCCCATGACGATTAGCGCTGGTGGAGACAACAGCACCGCCAAATTTTTGACATAGCAGTCGACTCGTATGGTGTGCAGTAACACGCATAGCCACCGTACTATGTCGCCCTTTAACCCAATCTGATACTGACTCCTTAATCGGTAATAGCCAAGTATTTGGCCCAGGCCACGACGCTATGATTTTTTCTGCTAGTGCCAGTGAATCAAGTTCTGCATAACGATAAACATGCTCTAACTCAGCCGCTATTAAGATAACGCCCTGCTCGGCTCGACGTTGTTTAATCTGGATTAAACGCTGCAAAGCTTGATCGTTTTGAGGGTCGCAGCCTAGCCCGTAACAATATTCAGTTGGGTATGCAATAACGCCGCCAGCGCGCAGAGCGGTGACGGCGTTCTCTAATTGTTGATCCAGCGAATCGCTATTAGCCATACGCTAATAATTGCAGGTAAGTTGATTTATGCTCTACCGCTCTTATCTTTACCCCGTTTAGTCTCTACCTAATTTGGCTTGCAACGCCGCGTCTTTGGCGATAACGGCATCAGCATTCGCTTGACGATCAGCTTGCACTCGTTCGGCTAGTGAGTCATCCGCTACGGCTAAAATTTGTGCCGCTAGATAAGCGGCGTTTTTAGCTCCAGCTTTACCTATAGCCACGGTGGCAACGGGTACGCCACCCGGCATCATCACGGTAGATAATAAAGCGTCTTGTCCTTTCAACGGTCCACCATCAATTGGGACACCAATTACTGGGCGCGTGGTTAAACCCGCAACGGCGCCAGCAAGATGCGCAGCCAGACCCGCCGCACAAACAAAGACTTTGCAACCACGTGCCTGCGCATCGGTCACATAAGCATGGGTAGCGGCAGGAGTTCGGTGCGCAGAAGTAACCTTAACTTCCCAGGTTACTCCCAAAGAGTCCAGCACATCCAAGGTATTTTGCATGACAGGCAAATCAGAATCTGAGCCCATTAGCACGGCGACAAAAGCATTACTCATAATCAATTAATCAATAGCAGTTTTAACAGAACGCTATTCTAATGTGAACCGAGCAACAACGCCATATTTTAGTAACATTCTTATGGTTTATTCAAACTCCAATCATACGCATAGCTGACCGAAGTGTGGCTTTCAATCCCTTCGAAGGTATCGTCATCAACATAATCTTGCAAATAGTTTAATAGCTCTTCCTTGTTGCCAGCGAAGTCGGTGGCATACCAATCAAACAGTGATGATAAAATCAGTTTTTCACCATCGATACTAACTGCTCGTGAATGACCTAAAAAGTCTTCTTCAGCCTCGTCCATCAATTCATTGACCAAGTCAGCCGTAAACGCGGTTGATAACAGACTTGGGCAACCGATGCTCGCACAGTTTAAGGCGTAATGCAGCCGGCGATCTTTCCAGATTGGGCGCAAAATTCCATGCTCAATTATATTCAGACTGACTTTTTGCCCAGCGATGGTCAAGCCTTCTATATCCCACGGACCTGGCGTTACTGCATTTGACCAAATATCCTTAATACTGTCGATATTGTCTTCCTCAATGCCCTGTAACACCACATAAACCGTATTCGAGTTGTACAGGTTAATCCAGTAAGCAAGTTGTTCGCTGGAATTTAGGTCACGTGGATCTATTGCTTGCAGAGACTCTAGATAACTTACTAATAAAGCTCGATGTGGCGCACTAACGCTCTCGTAATCAAAACGATTAACACCGCTTTCATGACTATCATCGAGGTAGTTATCGAGCAACTCCTGCCAAGAGTTATGATCTACAGACCGTTGGTTTTGCTCGTTTCGAACATCCCAAAATGGCTGAGATTCAGAGCTCGGCGCACCGCAGCCCGATAATAAGACGGCAAATAAAAATAAGCTAAATAGCGGTGCGATACTTAAAGTAGATTTATTAAACATTATTTTCTCCTTATAGGCTGACTATAGAGATTAGCTGCCTTATATCATTGATTACTGTCATTAGTCGTCGGGTGCACTGACGATTCACTAACCACGTCGCCAGCTATGGAACTTCTCTACCCACTTGAGTAACCCGTGTGGTTGGTTTTCACGCTTCCAGTTGCCCGCTACGAACTTATTGGCTTCGGCCATACTTGGGTACAAATGAATGGTTCCAAGTATTTTGTTTAGGCCAAGATTGTATTTCATGGCCAATACATATTCGGCTATTAACTCGCCAGCATGGCTACCAACAATAGTGACGCCCAAGATTTTATCTTTACTACCTTGAGTAATTACCTTGATAAAACCGTGTGCCTCTCCATCCGCAATGGCTCGATCAAGATCATCGATACCATAACTAGTTACTTGATGATCAATGCCTTGTTCTTTAGCTTCACTCTCGCTAAGGCCAACCCGCGCCACTTCTGGCATGGTAAATGTCGCCCAAGGAATTACTCGATAATCGACTTTGAATTTCTTAACAAAGCCAAATAATGCATTCACCGTTGCGTACCAAGCTTGGTGTGACGCGGTATGGGTAAACTGGTACGGCCCGGCAATATCACCCACGGCAAAAATATTTTGCACGTCAGTACGCAAGTATTCGTCGGTTTCAATGGTGCCATTACGACGTAGTTTAATTCCATGTTTTTCGAGATTCATGCGGTCGGTATTAGGCTTGCGGCCCACTGCTATCAACACTCTATCAAACGGTATTTCCACTGGCCCTTCGGCAGTTTCACAATGCAGTACTTTTTCGCCATCATTTGTGAACTTAACCGCTTTATGATCAGTCAATACATTGATACCGTCGTTTTTAAACTTCTCAGTAATAACGTCGGCCACATCCGAATCTTCTCGACCCATTAACTGTCCCATCATTTCTACCATGGTGACCTTAGAGCCCAGCTTCGCAAATGCCTGACTAAGTTCACAACCAATAGGTCCACCACCAAGAACAACTAAACGCTCTGGCAGTTCCTCCAATTCCCAAACATTATCGGAAGTCAAATAATCAATATTATCTACGCCCTCTATCGGCGGTACGAATGGTCGTGCGCCGGCGGCAATAATAATGCTTTTAGTGGTGATAATTCGGTCTGCGACACGCACCGTATGTTTATCAACAATCTCACCTTCGCCAGTGACACATTCAACGCCCAAGCCAGTAAACCGTTCGATTGAGTCATGCGGTTCAATAGTCTCGATAATTTTATGAACACGCTTCATGACTTTACTAAAAACAGGCTTAACAGGCACCGCTTCAAGTCCAAACTCTTCAGCACGACTCATTGTGCTCGCCACCTTAGCCGATCGCAGTATTGCTTTACTTGGCACACAGCCTGTATTCAAACAATCGCCACCCATCTTGTGCTTTTCTATCAAAATCACTTTGGATTTTACTGCGGCAGCAATCAACGCACTGACCAAACCGCCAGAACCTGCTCCAATAACTACAATGTTTGCTTCGTACTTTGCCATTTTTACATTTACTCCAGTGCCACCATTAGCGTGACGTTATCGAGGTTATTTTAACCGTCCTTTAAGATTGTGTGTCCGCCGCCGGCTCTTTTTTAAAATAAGCCAGCGCATACTTTGCAACAATTGGAAACACCCCAAGCAATGCAAAGGAGGCTAGTAATTTGGGCGATGCAATATCACCCAAGCTTTGGATTTCTGCGAGCTGCGTGCCGGCATTCACAAATACGGCAGTACCCGCTAACATACCCAATTGGCTAGCCCAATAGTAGGTCCAGGTTTTGAGCTTGGTTAATGCTAATACTGAGTTGACCATTACGAATGGAAACAACGGCACTAAACGCAGACCGAACACATAAAAAGCACCTTCACGCTCAATACCTTTATTGATGGTCTCTAAACGGTCACCAAATTTTGCTTGAATACTATCGTGAAACAAATACCGTGTGAGCAAAAACGCTATCGTTGCGCCAATACTACTCGCAAAAGAAACAATGATAGTGCCCTTAATAAAACCAAAGATCGCACCAGCCGATACGGTTAATAGCAAAGCAGCCGGTAATGCCAAAGCAGTAATAACCACATAAGCTAAGAAGAATGCGCCCGCAATCAACAACGGATTTTCAGCGTTCAAATTCTGCAATGACGCACGCTGTTCTTTTAAGTACTCTAGGTTGAAGTACTGATTGAGGTCGAATATAAAAAATGCTGCAATCAACCCTACGACGACGCAGGCTAGTAGAATTTTGGTTTTCATAATAGACTCTATGTGATTTTTTTAATCGGCGATACCTTAGACCTTTGTCGACAATAAAACCTTTCGCCTATTAAATCAATTCTCTTCAATTTAGCTACAATCCCGTAAAAAATCATGATCTACACACCAAATGTATATGGCTCAACAATTAGGTAAGCGTTTAGCTTGGGAGCCGATTAGCACGCTTACTGAGTTCGCAAAGGGCGCAAGCGCTAGCTTAACAAATCAGCAATTGCACTTATGGCATGTGCCGCTATTGCTTGATGCTGGACAAACCGCCTTGGCGTTGAAATTGCTGAATGACCACCAACGTGAAAAATACGAGCGCCGCCGCGAACCCTCGCAACAACGAGCTTACCTCGCGGGTCGCTATTATTTAATTTCCTTACTTAGCATCTATACGCAGACGCCCATGGATCAAGTTAAACTGGCGTATAGTCGGCTAAATAAGCCTAGCTTGGTGGACAATCCGATCGATTTGCAGTTTAACTATACCGATACTCGTCTGGATCCAAATAGCATTGACCAAAGCAATGTTGGGCTTTTTGCACTTTGTCTTGGCGCAGAAGTCGGCGTCGATATAGAGGCACGAGCACGCTCCGCTAGGTTCGACGAAATATCAGCAAAACGTTTCACCACCGCCGAACTTGAGTATGTTAAGAGCGCAAAAACGAGGGGTGCCAGCAAAGACAAACCACCCATTGATTCAGAACGGTGTTTAGCGATGTGGACGCGTAAAGAGGCTTATGGCAAAGCCACGGGCAAAGGCATCAATTTTGCGATGAACGAACAAAACCTGATATCCACCGATCAGCCCTATGAACTAAACTTTAGCGACGCCAACGCGGCTTGGCGGCTTAACCAAATAGAAATCGGCGACCATTTGATCGCCTGCGTGGTGCACGCTGGGCATCAGGCACTGGCCCTTAAAACATTTAGTCTTGCGGAGCCTTCAGCCAGATAAGGAGCCTTCAGCGATAAAAGAGCTTCAGCGGTATAAAGAGCTTCAGCGATATAAAGAGCTTCAGCGATATAAAGAGCTTCAGCGATATAAAGAGCCCTCAGAGATAAAAGAGCTGCAGCGGTATAAACACTAATCCGCCGTAATTTCTGTCAAAATCTCTTTAAGCTGATTAAACCAAATACCATAATACTCATGTAAAGAAGCCGTAGTCAGGCTCAGGGCTCTCGCTGATGGCAGCCATTTGAACACCGTTGGAAGGTAAGTTACTCGCACCAATATATCAGCAGATGCGGGTGTTACAGCGATAGGCAATTTATTAATAATGGGAAAAGCGCGTGGCATATGCAGCGCCGATGTCACTAACAGCGCGGAGGATATATCACTTTCCGCTAATAAGGTTTCTAGCTTGTCTTTGTTTTCATGCGTATTGCGGCTGATCGATTCAACCAAAATAGCCGACCATGGCACTCCCCATTCCTGCAATAATTCTCGCGCGTAGTAGGCTTCACTGCGCAAGCCTATCTGAGAAAATAAATTCCCCCCTGTCAGAATAATTTTACTAGCCTTGCCTGCCTTATATAAACGTACCGCATACCATAGTCGATCGGTACCTAAGCCAATCTGAGTATGTTTAGCTGGCGCGCTAGGCAGTCGAACACCTCCACCTAGAACAATAATTGCATCGTGCACGACAATGTCGTCGATATTTTGCTGAGGGTGTTGTTCTTCTAAACTATTCGCTAAGTAATTCGACACAATCGGATTTGAGGATAGTAACAAAACCACCACTATTAAAAAGCTCAACAGCGGAGCGAATAAACGCGTGCGCCAAAACAGTAGGCGTAAGAAAATCAGCATACTGATAAACCCTATGGGATAAATCAGAGCCGAAATAATTTTTATGAGTAATATAGTATCCATCGGACATAAATCTTCTTGTCGGCCCTAAGCGTACCACATCAAAAAGACCGCTAGCGCATGCTCTCCTCTATTCAGAAACCGTGACCAATGTTAGGATACACCACTGCTGTAAGGAGCCTCTGATTTAATTGTATAACCATGAACCTATTTGATTTTGAAAATGGCCGAGAAGGCTATTACGGTGAGTATGGCGGCACGTTTTTGCCAGAAATACTGCATAGCACGATCGAGGAATTAAAAGCCGAGTTCCGTAAAGCCAAAGACGACCCGTCATTTTGGCAAGAGTTTGTTGAGCTACTACAAGCCTATTCTGGCCGACCAACGCCAGTAACCCATCTAGCCAACCTTTCCAATAAATTAGGTGGTGCGCAAATCTATGTTAAACGCGAAGATCTAAATCACACAGGTTCTCATAAAATCAACAACGTCATGGGCCAAGGCTTATTGGTTAAACGCATGGGCAAAACACGCGTGATTGCCGAAACGGGAGCTGGCCAGCATGGCTATGCCACCGCCACCATGGCCGCCTGCTTCGGATTTGAAAGCAAAATTTATATGGGGGCGATGGATGTAGCGCGTCAAAGGCCCAATGTGTTCTGGATGGAGAATATGGGGTCCGAAGTTATCGCCGTGACCGATGGCCAACAAACGCTCAAAGATGCCATTAATGAGTGCCTGCGCGACTGGGTTACCAATATGGATAATACTCATTACGTTCTTGGTACAGCCTGCGGACCACACCCGTTCCCAGAAATGGTCAGTTGGTTTCAATCTATTATTGGCCGTGAGGCGCGAGAACAAATATTAAACACAGCTGGTAAATTACCCGATCGAATATTTGCATGCGTGGGCGGCGGGTCTAATGCCATTGGTCTGTTTCAGGGGTTCATCGATGATGCTGAGGTGGAATTGGTCGGTTGTGAAGCCGGAGGCTTTGGACCTGGAAAAGGTAACCATGCCGCACGCCTAGCGTATAAAGACGCCTCTCTGGGCGTCGCGCAAGGTATGAAAACTTACTTCCTACAAAATGATGACGGCAATATGCTTGAAACGCATTCCGTTGCCGCTGGACTCGATTATATTGGCGTCAACCCTGTACTGGTACATTTGTGGGAACAAGACCAAGTTCGCTTTGAAGCCGTTACAGATTCACAAGTGACCGAAGCTTTGAAAATTACCATGCGTAGCGAAGGTTTGATTCCGGCCTTAGAAAGCGCCCACGGTTTTGCCCAAGCTATTATTGAAGCAGAGAAAATGTCTAAGGACGAAGTAGTGTTAATCAATATGTCAGGACGCGGTGATAAGGATATATTTACGATTGCCGACGCCTTGGACGACGATCATTGGAAATTATTTATAAAACAAAAGGCTGCTGAATATGAGTCTCAGTGAATACTTAAATACGCGCCAACAGGTGCGCTCTAATAGTAGTCAAAAGGCCATGGTTATGACCCATGTAGTCTGCGGCTACCCTTCCTTTGAGGACAACTGGAAGGAGCTAGAAGTGATGCAAGAATTCGGCGTCGACTTAGTAGAGCTGCAATTTCCATTTTCTGAGCCCTCAGCCGACGGCCCATTATTTGTAAAGGCGAATCAATCGGCGATTGAAAACGGTGTCCACGTGGAGGATTGCTTTGCCTTTATGCAAAAAGTCGCCGCTAATTTCTCTTTTAAGATAGTCATGATGGGTTATTACAATACGGTGTTCAAAGCTGGTCATCGTGCTTTTTTGCAACGTCTTAAAGATGTTGGAGGTAGTGGCTTTATATTGCCTGATTTACCGATTGAGGAAGCCAGCGAATTACACGAAATTGCCAAAGAATTAGAGCTCTCACCCATTGTATTGATGACCCCCACTAACAGCGACCAACGTCTAGCAGAGCTGGCAAAGTGCGCTGACGGTTTTGTTTACGCGGTAGCTCGTAAAGGCGTCACCGGTACCAGCACGGACATGGACCGAGCGGTATCGGACTTTATTGAACGCTGCCGTGTTCATACTGATCTCCCAATAGCGGTAGGATTTGGCGTAAGTAATGCGCAAGACATGAACTTTATCGGCAAGCATGCGGATATCGCGGTAATTGGCACTGCGGCATTAAAGGCTTGGGAAAGTAATGGCGAAACAGCGCTACGTGCGTTTTTCGAGCAGTTGTTAGCTGTTTCCACCGCGGCCGCCTAGATGCAGAATCACTTAGTTCAAAAAACATACATCCTCGGAATACGTTAGTGAGCGATTCCAACAAAACCCATTGCCCAAACTGCGGTCATGATATCGACGTAAACGAGTTGTTGTATCAACAACTTGATGAACAGGCACGTAGAAAATATCAAGAACAATTAAGCACCGAGCAGGCAAAGCTTAGTACCCAGCAGCAAGAACTATTGGAACAACAAGCAGCACTTAAGGCTACCGTCGAAGAACAAGTCAATGAATCGTTAAAAGCCAAAGCGGCGGAAATGCAAACCAAACTAAGAGCGCAAGCCGAACAAGATCAGGCCGAACGCATACAAGAGATGCAAACCGAGCTGGCTGATAAAACCAAGAAAGTTGTTGAACTGAATAAAGCCAAATCGCAAATTGAGCGGCTTACTCGCGAAAAAGACGCGCAGCGATCAGCCATTGAATTGGAAATAGAGAAAAAATTTAGCTTAGAGTTAGCAGAACAAAGCACTAGGATTCAAAAACAAGTGGCCGATGAAGTGAAATTCAAAGTGGCCGAAAAAGAGCAAGTCATTAATCAGC
>CAZJWW010000110.1:0-9223 GCA_964549895.1 uncultured Gammaproteobacteria bacterium | reverse complement strand
CTTTCAACGGAGAGCGAGCCATCAGCAGTTGATTCTATAGAGCCATCAGCAGTTGATTCTATAGAGCCATCAGCGGTTGATTCTATTGAGCCATCAGCGGTTGATTCTAGAGAGCCGTCAGCCGATAAAGAGCCACCGTCCGCTAGTTGTGAAAGCTCTTCACTAATCGAGCCAGAATTTATGCCAACCAATGTATCTCCATCAATATTCGCATAGGCTTCCAAAGCTTCAACTTTCGCTGTGAGAAACTTGATCTGATTATCTTTTCGAATCAGCTCTTGGGTTAAATTACCCACGGTTTTCGCCAAAGAGCTGATAATTTCCTGTGTTTTTTCATCATTGACAGAGGAATTACCTTGGTCATCTTGATCACTGATGCTACTAACAACACCCGTTGAACTTTCAACAATTTCATCAATGGCAGTTAGCTGAAATGGCAGAGAATCAGACTCGCTTCCTGCTGAGCGTTCAGCTACTGGACTGGGGGCACCGCTGGATAAACGATCTAAAACGAGCTTTGCTTCGCCGTCAGACAACTCGTTTACTTGGGCAAAGCTGGGTATATCCAAAAACACACCCGCCTTTAGAGAATCTACCGATTCAGAAGAAAATGCCTCGGGATTTCTCTTATACAAGCCCAACATCATTTGATTAATGGAAACACCCATCGCTCCATTAATCCGCCTTGCCACGCGCCACAAAGATTGTCCATCCAGTACCGCGCCAAATTTTTCAGGAATATTATTCGATTGCGCAAAATCAAATGGACCCAATACAGAACCCGTTGCTCGACTACCGTTGAAGTTACCTGCTCGATCCCTGTTGTTGATTGAGTTGTTGATTGAGTTGTTGAACGAATTGTCAATCGGCTCAGTCAATATTTGATTCGAGCCTAAGCGTTGCGAGCGGTCTATATTGGCTGAGCCAGAGGAAGAAAGACTGGCACTCGCATTGCCAACTCCCGGCGCTAAATTGAGCAGTACCGTAAATTCTTTTACAAAACTCGATTGCCCATCCGTCAAATTAAGAGTGAAATTTATATACGGCTCCGTCATCAAGCTAACAGAGCGAATGAGCACACTCGGTTGAGCGCTGGAACGATCAACCGACACTGATAAAACGGTAGTGCTACTCGCACTCACATTGGGGCCTAAGCTAACCACTAATTGATCAGAGTTTTGGACATTCAATAATGGAATTCTCACCACAAGTCGCTCACCAATAAAAGAATCGGCATTGGGCGTCCCTAAGCCCAAGGCATAAGCGTTATTGACTAAGCCCAACCCATTGAAACTGACAATGACAAAACTCAGTAATGCGAACACTGCAACTCGCCGGTTTTTAAAAAGCCTAGACATAGAAATGCCTCTGACTATTTTTAAGCCGTTCCCCAGATAATTCGAACGTCGCAGATTATTTGCGCTTTTTATGCACTTATTCACTACTTTTTTCACCATTATTGTTAGCTTCCTGATCTCACTGAAAAGCTTTTATATTTACTTCCGTACGGTTTGCTGAGGTATTGTGTAATACCCTTTAACCCTTATCAATGGGCTTTCGGCTCATTTTATACGATTTCTTAATATAATTTAAAGAAAGTTTGCCTATTCCTTTGATTTTTAGCCATTTTCTTTAAATTTTTTAGGCTCATACTTACTTTTTGACAGAAAATTTAGCCCTATTATTAGTCAACGCGACTTTGCAGTACCGCAACCGCTGGAAGCTCCTGTCCCTCTAGAAATTCCAAAAATGCACCCCCGCCCGTTGAAATGTAAGAAATCTTTTCTGATACTTGATATTTGTCTATCGCAGCCACAGTATCACCACCGCCAGCGATTGAAAAAGCTGGCGATTCCGCAATAGCCTTTGCGAGGATTTTAGTGCCCTGTCCAAACTGATCAAACTCAAACACGCCAACTGGACCATTCCATATAATCGTTCCAGCACCCTTTAACAAATCGGCAAATGATTCAGCTGTGCGAGGACCAATATCAAAAATCATATCGTCATCCAATACGTCCTCTACTGGCTTAGTGGCGGCCGAGGCCGACTCTGAAAATTCTTTACCACAAACCACATCAATCGGCACCGGAATATCGCCATCAGTATCTATCGCTAAGCGTGATAAACGTTGTGCCTCATCCACTAAATCAGCTTCATATAATGATTTGCCTACTGGATGACCCGCCGCAGCGATAAACGTGTTCGCTATACCACCACCCACAATTAATTGGTCTACTTTTTTTGATAATGCATCAAGTACCGTTAACTTGGTGGATACTTTCGAGCCACCGACGATCGCAACAATAGGCCTGGCCGGCTTATCAAGTGCTTTTGCTAAGGCGTCAAGTTCATTGCTCAACAACGGGCCGGCGCAAGCAATAGTCGCGTATTTTGACACGCCATGAGTTGAAGCATGCGCACGGTGCGCAGTACCAAATGCATCCATGACGTAGATATCACAAAGCGCCGCAAGATTTTTTGCTAAACCATCATCGTTAGCTTTCTCGCCTGGGTTAAAACGCACGTTTTCACAAAGCACTAACTCCTTATCACCCACCTCGACCCCATTTAACCAGTCACGTTGCAAACGTACCGCTACATCTAGCAATTCGGATAAATGTTCCGCTACCGGTTGCAACGAGTATCTTTCTTCGAATTCCCCTTCTGTCGGCCTTCCCAAATGCGACATCAGCATTAGTTTTGCACCGCGCTCTAACGCTAGTTTAATGGTGGGTATTGAAGCCCTAATGCGCGCGTCATTACTCACTTTGCCGTCTTTAATCGGCACATTCAAATCTTGACGAATCAGAACTCGTTTACCTGACAAGTCCTGATCCTGCATACGTAATAAATTCATAACAGTTCTAAGATAATGGGTTAAAGACTATTTGCAACGCTAACTACGTTGTCAACGGTAAAACCAAAATGCTCAAACAAGTCGCCGGCAGGTGCCGACTCGCCAAAACTAGTCATACCTATAATTGCGCCATACAAACCGACATATTTGTACCAGTAGTCGGTAATACCGGCTTCTAATGCGACGCGTTTGCTCACTGACGGCGGCAACACAGATTCCTTATAGGCAGCATCTTGCGCATCAAAATAATCAGTACTAGGCATTGATACCACTCTTACCGCTTTACCTTGTTTTTCCAGCGCTACACTGGCGTCCATCGCCAAAGCTACTTCGGATCCTGTGGCGATTAAAATAAGTTCTGGCGTATCGGCACTGTCTTTTAGAACATAACCCCCTTTAGCAATATTAGCGAGCTGCTCGGACGAGCGTTGCTGATGAGGCAAACCTTGTCGGGAAAATATCAAACTGGTGGGTTGGTCGTTAGTTTGAGCCGCCATTTTCCAAGCCACTAGTGACTCGACGGTATCGCAAGGTCGCCAAAGCGACATATTTGGAATCAGTCGTAAACTAGCACAATGCTCCACTGGTTGATGCGTTGGACCGTCTTCGCCTAGGCCAATAGAATCATGCGTTAGCACATAAACCACTGGTTGCTTCATCAAGGCCGACATGCGCATACCATTACGCATATAGTCCGCAAAGACTAAGAATGTTCCAGTATAAGGTTTGAATCCACCGTGCAGAGCAATGCCATTGGAAATCGCCGCCATCGCAAATTCACGCACTCCAAAATACAAATAATTACCGTCGGAGTCTTTGTCGCTAATCGCTTTGGAGTTATTCCATATTGTGTAATTAGAGCCCGCTAAATCGGCCGAACCACCAATCAACTCTGGCAATAAGGGCCCTAAATCATTTAAGCAATTTAAGCTCGCTTTGCGCGTAGCCAACGTTTGCGCGGCCTTATCTACCTTAGAGACTAGCTCTTGAGTCGCAGCATCCCAGTTAGCGGGGAGCTGCGAATCCATACGACGCGTAAACTCGGCTGCCTGCTCTGGGTGAGCTGCCTGATAAGCATCAAATGCAGCTTGCCACTCATCTTCGGCAGCTGCACCTTTGGCGGTTGCATTCCATGCACTGGCAATGTCCTCAGGTACCGTGAATGGCTCGGCTTGCCAACCCAATTTTTCACGTACTAAGGTAATTTCATCCGCGCCTAAGGGTGCACCATGACAGTTTTCGGTGCCCTCTTTATTCGGTGAGCCCTTGCCTATAATAGTCTTACAACAAATCAAACTCGGTTTATTCGTTTCGGCCTGTGCGTTTTGAATGGCGACCTGTAATTGGGCCGAATCGTGACCGTCAACACCATCAATCACATGCCAACCATACGCTTTAAAGCGCGCAGCTGTATCATCAGTAAACCAACCCTTGACCTCGCCATCTATGGAGATGCCATTGTCATCCCAAAAAGCGATTAGCTTACCCAAACCTAGGGTTCCAGCCAATGAACAGGCTTCATGTGATATTCCTTCCATTAAGCAACCATCCCCTAGAAACACATAAGTCCGATGATCAACAATACTGTGCTCTGGGGTATTAAATTGTCCGGCTAGGGTTCTTTCCGCAATCGCCATTCCTATCGCGTTAGCGATGCCCTGACCAAGCGGCCCGGTGGTAGTTTCCACACCTGGGGTATAGCCATACTCAGGGTGACCTGGTGTCTTGGAATGCAACTGTCGAAAATCTTTAATATCACCGAGCGATAAATCATATCCACTTAAATGCAGCAAAGAATAAATCAGCATAGACCCGTGACCATTAGAGAGCACAAAGCGATCTCGATTGTACCAATTAGGGTTCGTGGGATTATGGTTTAAAAAGTCATTCCAGAGCACTTCGGCGATGTCGGCCATGCCCATAGGAGCACCGGGGTGCCCTGAATTCGCTTGTTGTACGGCATCCGCGCTGAGCACACGAATCGCATTGGCAAGATACTGACGAGAGGGTGAAGACATTAATAATTTCTCCTTTGCTGAAATAAAAAAGGCTGAATTAAAAAAAGCTGGATAGAAAAATAGATGGTGGTCGCTCGAAAATAACGATTTGATTGCACTTAAATTACACTTAGAAAGCGCTATTGAAAAAGCGCCATAAAAACTGGGATCTTATTTAATCCTCTGGGTACGCGTAATATAACAATTTGCCTTGTTCAAAACAAAGCTAGCCTGACATTCTTTAGCACTTAAGCAGAATATTTTTGATCTAGCCACCATTGCAGTGCGCCAGTTCAAAACTGAGCTTAGAAAGTGAGTTTACAAAATAGCCCAGGAAGGACGTTTAGAAATAAGAAAAAGCTACCGCCAAGGCAGCTAAACGAGGGACTAAATAGTGTTGCTCTGAAACCTTTATAGTGCCTTCCACATAACGTTTATCAACGTCTTCAGGCAGGTCTGCCATTTCTGCACTGGTCTCTATTGTCACTTGCTGAACATCTCCATAACAAACCATACCTGTATAGGCTTTTCGAATAGCGCCTGGTATAGGGTTGAGCACCACCAAATGTGGTTTATTCTTTTTGGAATTACTTTTTTTAGCCTCATCCAAGCTGGAGTCTAGTAGAGAACTAAAAGAAATAATCGACAAGCGCTGATTGCTCCAAGTCACATGACCCATCATCCAGTTTGCCGATACTTTTTCTAGCGGTTCGATCTCGGGGTTTTCAACCACTTCGGCAATACAGTCAATCGGCAACAATAAAGGCAACGGTTTGGCTGGCAAAACATAACAATCTATAACGTCAGTACTCATATATATTTAACTTTTATTTGCTCTTGTCTACCGACAATGGGGAATCCAGATCGAGATGCTCATTAAACAGTTCAATGAGGCTGTCCAACAAATACGGCTTGCCAAGAAATGCCGTACAACCCAACTCGGTGGCTTTATCGATGTACTTGTCAGTGGCCCGCGAGGAAATCATAACCACAGGTACATCTTTTAATTCATTGGTTGATTTGACCCACTCAAGCAATTCAAAACCGTCCATTCTAGGCATCTCTATGTCCAAAAGAATCATGTCGGGTTTTTCTTGACGTAACTGGATCTGGGCATCTAAACCGTCTTTTGCCAATACAGAACTAATACCGAGGCCAGTAATATCTCGTTCTGCTGATTTACGCACCGTCAGCGAATCGTCGACGATCATTACTGTCGGAATTTTCTGAGTGATATCGAGATTTTGTTCAGGAATAGATACAATTGACTCGTAGTAGGAAATACCCACCAAATCCAATACTAAGACTACTCGGCCGTCAGCTCTGATTGTGGCTCCCGAATAAATAGGAATACGCCCTAAGTGCCCCCCAAGGTTTTTCACCACAATTTCTTGGGTGTCTAATAATTCTTCAATAATGACCGCAATATTTTGCACACCCGCGTCAACTAAGATAACTGACAACTTACCGCTGAGCGTCGCTAAACTTGAGTTATAACCAAGGTAGTCGGCCAAATCGATTAGTGCATAACTGCCACCATCAATCTCAATTTTGGGCTTATCTCCCTTTAGGTGAGTGATCAAAGTTTCGACCTCAATATTCACCACGCGTTCGATGGTCCGTGCGGGAACTGCGAACTGCTCACCGCCCGACTCGATAAACATAGCACTTGATACGGCTAGCGACATCGGTAGACGAATCGTGAACAAGGAACCAGGTTGATCATTATCAAGGTTGTATAAAATACTTCCGCTCATACGGCGCAACGTAGACTGCACCACATCCATGCCTACTCCACGACCGGATACTTGTGTTAATTCAGACGCCGTACTAAAACCACTTTGCGATATGTACATCATCATATCCTGCGGATTCAGGGGCTGATCGGGAGTCAGTAAATTGTCAGCGATTGCTTTCTTTTTGATTTTATCTAAATCTAAACCAGAACCATCGTCGCGGATAAGAATCATAATTTCTCTAGCGACCTGTCGACACTCTACGGTGACCTTACCAATCTTGTTCTTTTTCGTTTTGCTGCGATCCTCAGGTGATTCAATACCGTGATCCACTGCATTACGCAACATATGCTCTAAGGCAGGTACAACGCCATCTAGAATAGTTTTATCCAGACGCACGTCCGCACCGATAATTTCTAGCTCTACGTCTTTCCCAACTTCACGCGCAGTACGCCGCACTACTTGTCGTAGTTGCGGACCAATACCACCAAACGTTACCAAGCGCACCTGCATAATTTCGTCTTGCAGTTCACGATTTAAACGTTCTTGTTTTTGCAACGAAGTTTCAGCTCTGTGGACAAAATTATTTAATTCATTTTGGATACCACCTAGCTGATCTAGGTTTTCTATCAAGCCACGAGACAGTTGTTGTAATTTGGTATAACGGTCTAACTCCAAGGGGTCAAACTCTTGGTCATATTCGGCGGCCCTATCGCTAGTCGATCGGGACGTAATTTTACTATCGGCCTCGATTTCTAGTTCACGCAATTGAGCACTAAAGCTCTGCACATTGCTATACAAATTATCGACCACAGACTTGAGCGACAAAACATCTTCGCGCATTTGCGAGCGATTCATACTCGCGTCACCGACAAAGTTCGTTAAACTGTCCAGCGTATCTGTATCGATGCGCAGAGCTGCGGCGCGATTACGAGCAGCTTTACTTTGACGGTTTTCGTCCTCTTGTTCTGCAGCGCTGAGCTGAGTAGACCCTGGAACAAATTTTGCACCACTTGCCGCAGTCTTGTCGGATTGCTTGTCGACATCCGTCGCCTCTTCCACTTCAGCGACTTCATTATCTAGCTCTGTACCCAATAATTGCACAGATAAGTAGCCAAAATCATCTGACTCTTGACCTTTTGATAGGCGATCTAAGCTGCCAACCACAACATCGTAGGTCTCTTGCATCAATTCTTTTGATTTCTTGAACTCAGCAGCCTTACCCAGTTTCAAGTCACCCGTATAATCCAGCGCATGCGAGACTAATGGGGCAATGTCTTGCAAATTCTTATTTTGCCCAATAATGCCTTGTAGCAAACCGAGTTGCTCGGTCATCTGAGGTTGGATTTTTTTCCAACCGCGTGCTGATTTCCATCGATCAATAACACCCTGCAAGTCATTATTAATTTGTGCTAATTGCTCACCAACAAGATGATCATCATTTGCACTTTCCTCCTCGACGGGGCTGGCTAATTCCTGCTCAGCTTCGGCACGTAATTGCTCGGTGTCTACTTGTCGTCCTGACTCAATTCCCAGACGATCAGTTAGTTCTTGAGACACTACAAATTCGTTGTGTGCTTTAAAATCGCTAGTCGATCTATCAAAAGCATCTATATACATCTCGAGAGTTGTTCGAATATCTCGAAGTTCATCTTCGTTACGAATAAAATTACCTTCTAGAAAACTCTCAGTATGATGCGTTAATTCGCCCATTACATTTGCTTCAGCCATCATTGAACTGCCCTTGATAGTATGCAAATGGTGTAAAATATCTTTCATCGCAGCAGGCGTATCTGCTAACGACGTAAGTCGAGCCACGTCGTTGTCTAACTGTGTGTGCAAATTACGCATTTCTTCAACGTAAATTCCGCGCAATTGTTCATCAAGTTCGTCATCTTGGTCAGCAACCTGCGATGACTCTTCTTCAAACTCAGTTTCTATTGTGTATTCGGGCTCATCTTCCAATTTGGGCTCTTCTACCTCTTCGGCTGGCTCTTCCGCGACCTCGGGTTCGACTTCGAGTTCAACTTCGACTTCGGGCTCTTCTGCAACTTCCGCTGTAGGCTCTTCATTAACTTCAGCTAATGGCTCTTCGATAACTTCAGCTAATGGCTCTTCGATAACTTCAGCTAATGGCTCTTCTGAATCTTCGGGCTCATCTTCATTCTCGAGCTCTACTATTTCTGCCTCGTCTGATAATACAATTATTTGTTCTTCGTCTTCCAACTCAATAATTGTATCTTCGGCTGAGGGCTCTTCATCCGCTGAGGGCTCTTCATCCGCATCTTCTTCAGCTTCTTTCGCAAGAAGTGATCCGGCTCCCACTGCCAAAGCTGATGCTGCAAGTACACCAAGGGATGATGCCTTAGTTTCATCTTGTTCCGCTGACATTTCTTCTAAGTCAGGCGATTTCGAATCTACAGTCTCTTTTTCAGAATCTTTAGCTAAAATTTGTGGTTGCACTGACAAAATATCATCAGATAACAAATCAGCCAAATCGTCTGGTATCAAGCTTTCATCGTATAATTTAGGCTCTGGCTCAATCTTAGATTCTTCTTCAATTTCTGGCTCAGGTTCTGGCTCTGGCTCTGGCTCTGGCTCTGGCTCTGGCTCTGGCTCTGGCTCTGGCT
>CAZJWW010000109.1:0-9241 GCA_964549895.1 uncultured Gammaproteobacteria bacterium | reverse complement strand
TAAAATTTTATCTGGAACTAATAAGGGATTGGCGGGGAGTTGAGCATAGACACGTTCTGCCCATGCGCGAATCTGCGGATGTTCTAACAAAGATTGTTTAGCTTTCATCCCCATAAACCAACCTGAGGCAATCGGCGGAAAAGCCGACAAGTCCGCCAAACTTATTTCCGATTGACTACCAAGAAACGGTCCTTCGGCCAAATGGTCTAAAAACTCATTTTGCAATCGGCTATTCATTGCAGGGATAGATTCGTCTAAATCTAATTCGTTCACCATGTTAACGATAAATGACGCACGTTTTACACCAAACGGCCAAAGCAAGCGCACATAAAGAGGCAAGCGTGTGCCATTGCTTACCGCGCGCGATAGGCGCCATCCATTGGTAATTGAATACCATGGGTTTTGCCACTCTACCGCATAGCGAAAAAAACTAGGGATCAAATGAGAGCTGATCCACTGGTCTATATTCATTACGATATCTTTGGCTGAGCCATCTAGCGGCAGTAGGGGCCGCTCCGGGTAGAGTTCATCAAGCCATACACCAAGCTCACTCGATTCCTTTCGCCAGTCGTCATCAATTTGTAAAACAGGTACTTGCCGTTGACGAGTAAAAGCTATTTGCTCACTCGTTATTGGGTTGACCGGAATGTATTTAAAATCCAGTTGTTTATATTTTAAATAGCAACCTACTTTCTGCCCATAAGGACTGGTTGGGTATGAGAATAATTGAATTGATGGCATTGGCTTAGATCTAATTAACTATACAGGCAGAGTGGTTTGACGTCGTCGATGATTTAATTGATCAGCCGAGTAAATAATCAGGGCCAACCAAATCAAACTAAACGAAACAAACTGTGTTTGATCGAAGGGTTCATGATAAAGAAAAATAGCCGTACAAAGGTGTAAGGTTGGGCCAATGTATTGACTCATACCTAAAGCCGTTAAGCTAATTACTTTTGCTGCGCTGGCAAAAAGAATGAGTGGCGTCAAAGTTAATAAGCCGCAAAAAATGAGCCATAAATTATCGGCCGTATTTACCCCAAACCCACTAGTACCTGCTTGTTGAAATTCGCCGTAGAGTAAAAACATTAATGCCGGGACCACAAAAAAGCCCATCTCTATAGCCATACTGATCGTCGCTGGAATCGTCACACTTTTTTTAACTACCCCGTAAAGCGCAAAAGTAATCGCTAGAGTCAGAGCAATCCACGGCAAATAGCCATGTTTAAATACCAGATAGCTCACACCTGCCACTACAACCAATAGCGCAAATATTTGCATTGGCCGCAAACGTTCCTTAAAAAAAATAACGCCCAGCAACACCGTGAATAGAGGATTAATAAAATAACCCATGGACACTTCGACCATGTGATTGGCATTGACTGCCCAGATGAAAATGGCCCAATTGATAGACATTAATACTGTGCCGTAAAATAAAGATCGACGCAGTTTTCGATCTCTCATTAGCCGGAGAAACTCTGACCATTGACTGAGTATAACAACGATAATCACACTGAATACGAACGACCAAACCATTCGATGCGCGACCACTTGCATACTATCTATGTGACTAATTTGCTTCCAGTAAATGGGCGCCAGTCCCCACAACACGTATGCCAGTAGCGCCGTTGCTAAGCCCAAATTTTTAGACACGCGCTAAGCCTCATCATTTACCATGGACATAGACCCATAATAGATCCTTAGTTGATAATTGATGGCGGATGATTAAAACTCAACCGCTTCAATAACGCCCTCGCGTCGAGGGTCCACACCACCTTGTAAGCGCCCATCAGGCAAGCGCACCACCACGCTTAAACCAGAGTTCTCACCTGCGCTTTCTTTAACTTCATACCCAAAGTCACGCAGTCCCTGAATTAACGCTGGCGAGGCACGATCTTTTTCAATACGCACTTTGTTACCGCGCGCCACCATGTTGGGGAGATCTACTGCTTGCTGTGCAGTGAGATTCCAATTCAATACGCCGACCAAAGTTTTTGCGGTATAAGCAATGATAGAGTTACCGCCTGGCGAACCAGTTGCCATCAAAAATTCACCGTCCTTGTCTAACACAATGGTAGGCGACATAGACGATCTGGGGCGCTTGCCTGCTTGAACACGATTGGCTATTTTGTTGCCTGAGCCGTCTGTTTCTCTAAATGAAAAATCAGTGAGCTGATTGTTTAAAAACATGCCGCCAGCTATTCGAGTGGAACCAAAAACACTTTCCACCGAGGCTGTCATCGATACGACATTGCCATCGGCATCCACGACCACAAAGTGCGAGGTACCCGCCGCATCATGTGTCGCGTCTTTACCGAGCGCTTGCGCTACCGCACGAGTTTGATATTCCCATGGATCACCAGGGTTTATTTCTGCTTGTGCTTGCTTAGATGAAACAAGACTGGCGCGTTGTTGCAAATATTCTTTGTTGAGCATGCCAGCCAGTGGCACGTCAACGAACTCATTGTCGGCAACGTAAAAATCACGGTCTGCATAAGCAAGGCGTTGGGCTTCGGCAAATATTGCCCAGTTTTGTGGGTCAGTGGCGCCGGCTGCACTAAATTTAGGAGTAAATTCTAAAAGACCTGATATTGCACCTACCGCTACCCAAGATGATGATGGCGGTGGCCCACAAAATTGAAGCTCTGATATTGGTGTACACAAAGCCGCTTTTTTCAACGCCTGATATTCACTCATGTCGTCTAAAGTTAAATTACCCGCGCGCGGCGTCTGTTGCACTTGCTCAATAATGCTTTGAGCTATTTCATCGGTATAAAATAATCGTGGATCATCGGCAATTGTTCGCAAAGTTTTAGCATACTCAGGATTTTTGCGGATAGTGCCTATAGCCAGCGCTTCGCCATTGCTATCATACAAATAGTTAGCGGCGTCTAAAGTACCTTCTTCCCTTGTTTTGGGTATGCGTTTGCTAACGCGTTTAACCCACATATTTAAACGCTCGGAGATAGGGAACCCTTGTTCTGCTAGCTTTATTGCGTGATCAAAATGCCCACCCCAGGGCAATTTTCCATGGTCGTTATGCGCTAAATTTAGCATCGCTACCATACCGGGCACACCAGTTGAAAGCCCACTGACTTTGGCGTTGAAAAAACCAATTGATTCACCATTGCTATCAAGAAACATGTCGGGAGAGACCTTGCTTGGGGCTGTCTCGCGGCCGTCATAAACATCCACTTGGTTGGTTGCGTTATTAAAATGCACCATAAACCCACCGCCACCCAAACCTGAGCTTTGCGGTTCTACTAAGGACAGCACGGCTTCGATCGCAATGGCAGCATCTACAGCTGAGCCACCGGCACGTAGTACTTCAGCGCCAGCTCTGGTTGAATGTGGATTTGCCGTCACCACCATGCCAGATGGAGATTGCGCTTTAGAAGATAACGAGGTCGCAGCGAGCTCAGGGCTGTTATTTGGCTCAGGGTTGTTTGCCAGAGGATTTTGCGCGCAGGCAGATAAATAGCTCAGCACTACTATCAACAACGTGAGTTTAATCGAGTTTGTCATACCTTGGGTTCTCATTGGAGCTTAGAGCTATATTGTACCCTCTCTTTGCGTATGAGCATATTGATACTATCCACACTGTAAGACGTTACAATACTACCTATATTGACTCCTTACACTGGTCTCCATGAAAGACAATAAAAAGCAGAAAGCCATACCCAAATCGCGCCTAGGCCGATTAAGCCGAGTTGCTAGGCTTGCTGGTGGTGTTGCTACCGGCATGTTAGGCGAGGGAGCTAAGCAACTCAGTCAGGGGAACCGCCCCAAGGTAAGCGATATGCTGTTGACACCAAGCAATGCGAAACGAGTGACTAAACAATTATCCACTATGCGTGGTGCCGCAATGAAGGTTGGCCAATTGTTATCCATGGAGGCCAATGATTTTTTACCAGAAGAGCTAAGCAGTATTTTGGCAGAGCTGCGTAATCGAGCATTTTCGATGCCACAAGATCAGTTAGATGCTGCTTTGGTTGAGGCCTATGGTGAGGATTGGTTAGATCTCTTTGCGGACTTTAATTATACACCCTTGGCAGCCGCATCCATCGGTCAGGTACATCGAGCCACCACTCTAGGCGGTGAAGAGATAGTATTGAAAATACAATACCCTGGCGTAGCGCAAAGCATCGATAGCGACGTTGATAATATTGCTATGTTATTAAGAATATCCAATGTGCTGCCCAAGCATATGGATATAACAGATTTGCTAAAAGATGCTAAACGACAACTGCACGAAGAGGCCGATTATTTTCAAGAGGCTGATTATCTGGAACAATTTTACTCGGCCCTGAAAGATCAACCGGCATTTATTGTCCCCAAACATTATCCAGAATTTACCACCCAAGCTATATTGGCGATGGAGTTTGTGCCGGGAGAAGCGATAGAACATTTGGATGTACTAGATGCCACCGAGCGTGATGAACTAATGGCCAACCTGTTTGATCTAATGCTCACTGAACTGTTCGAATTAAGATTAATGCAAACCGATGCGAACTTTGCTAATTATCATTTTCAAGCCAGTGAAAATAAACTTGTATTATTAGATTTTGGTGCATCACGCGCGTTCCCCAAAAAGTTCGTGACGAATTATAAACGCTTAATCAGAGCCGTGATTGCCAAAGATGATGAGGCTTTAATAGACGCAGCTGATCGATTAGGTTATCACACACACGCGGCAAGCAACCGCTACCAACAATTTCTACTAAAGGTTTTTTACATAGGGCTAGAACCTTTTGCTCACCAAGGCAGTTATGACTTTGCTAATGCTAATATCTCATCTCGCATCGCCGAAATAAGCGACCAAGCATACGACTTTAAAGAATTCTGGCAGACTCCCCCTACCGATATTTTATACTTACATCGAAAATTAGGCGGTATGTTTTTATTGGCCACTCGCTTAGGTGCACGGGTTAATTGTCATGCAAAAGTAATCCCTTGGATTAAGACTTTGGTTTAGCTCTGTCGCTTAACAGAGTAGCTATTAAACAAATGTGCGTAGCGGCGAATATTTTTAGCAACTACCTTGCGTTCTTCCATATTAAGCTCTCCGACTAATTGATTGACCCCTTGAAGGCCAATGCGAAAATTGTGATTCCATATCTCTGGCTCTGCTCTTCTAGAGCCGCTCTCGACTTGCAGCCAGGTTTTTCTAAACTTAGCTATAAACTCCTCTTTGCTGATCGATCTGTCTGATAATACTGTTATGAATTGCCGGTGCGCTAGATTTTCAATATCTTCTTCTTGATTCAGCCATGAGCGCCGCTGCCTAAATATTTGCATGGCTGACTCTATTTGCTCTTTTGAACGTCGTGCTCCTAGTTCTGCGAACAAAATCTTAATGCCACGGGTAATTTTCTTATCGCGTTTTTGTGGATCAAGTTTGGCTCTACGCTCATTTGTTTTTTGATACTCTTGTTCTAGCTTAATACTGGCCTCCGCTATATTTTGTTCACTCATCGAGTAAACGAATGCAGCCACTTGTTCTACCAGACCATCGGATTGGGAAAGAGCAAAGGGTGATTCCAAAAACCTCACATTTGATTGCCAAGTACTGTCTTGTACTTGTCCATGTATTTCAATATCGCTTGCAATAAGCTGTAGTTGATCGTGTAGCTTCGCCAAGCGGGATTGTTTGACATAGTCTGCGGCGTCTGCGGCAAATGCATCAATCGTTGCTTCTTGTACTGTATTGAAAGTTGCAAAGCTTTTCATCTCCTTTGAAATACCTTTTTCTAAACCATTAATCTCGCGTTTAACTAAGAACTCACCGATGCCACACCCAGTTAGTGAGAGTAATGAAAAAAATAGTGTGAGAAGTTTTAAAATACGCATAATATTAGTCTCTGACAGAATCGGTATTGTAACAATTGGCTTGTGAACACGCTTGCGAAGATTCAATTGGATGCCAGTTTTGCATGTACTCAACCCCCCTTGTCGTACTATAATCAAGATCCCAGCGCCACTTCGTTGGGGTTCTCAGGGCGGGGTGAAAGTCCCCACCGGCGGTAATGGCATAAAATTTTTTGTGTTTAGCCCGCGGGCGCTCTTTGTAATTCTTTTACAAGGAGGACAGCAGACTTGGTGTGATTCCAAGGCCGACAGTTAAAGTCTGGTTATGAGAATAAGGTTTACGCACCAGAAATTCGTGTGCTTGTTGAACAGTGATATTTACTGTTCGTACAAACAATCGAATAACGCACCTGAATGCAAAACCTTGTTGCCCTCAATTTATTAGATTTTTAAAAATAGTTGAGTAATGTAATGACAAACCTAACAACAAACTTAAATAAGAATACCAGCACGGATATAGCTAAGCGCAATCGCGTGGCTTTTGTACAAGCTTGTTGGCATCGCGATATTGTTGACCAATTACGTGATTCTTTTAAAGCTGAATTCGCTAAGTTAAGTGATCGAGAAGTCGATTATTTTGAAGTGCCTGGCGCCTATGAAATACCACTGCACGCCAAAGCGCTTGCCGAAACTAACAAATATGCCGCCGTCGTTGCCGCTGGCTTAGTAGTCGATGGTGGAATTTATCGACACGAATTTGTTGGCACTGCTGTCATTGATGGTCTGATGCGCACGCAACTGGATACTGGCATGCCGGTGTTTTCGGCGGTACTCACTCCGCATCATTTTCATGCCAGCGATGAACACCATAACTTTTTTAAAGAACATTTCGTGCTCAAAGGTGAAGAAGTAGCACAGGCATGCGCACAAACTCTGGAAGCTTTGGTCAACTTAAGCAACAAACACTCTTTATCCGCATAAGGTGCAAAAATAAAAAACGCGCAGCGTAAAATTCTACGCCTAATAATTATAAATTCTAATAGTAAAAACTGTTTATGCTAAGTACTGTTATAGGTGCAGTAAATGACGTTTTGTGGGGGCAATGGCAGCTGCTTATCTATTTGCTGGTAATTGCTGGGCTTTTTTTCACGTATAGATTAGGTGCAATCCAGATAAAGCAGTTTGGGCATATGTTTGCCTTGATGAAAAACAGCCGTCAATCCGATGCTTCTGGTATCAGTTCTTTTCAGGCTTTGTGCACTAGCTTGTCGGCCCGCGTTGGCTCTGGAAACCTAGCCGGAGTAGCCCTAGCAATCTCAGTTGGCGGACCTGGCGCGGTTTTTTGGATGTGGATGATTGCCATCCTTGGTATGGCAACTGGCTTTGCCGAAAGCCTGCTCGCACAAGTTTATAAAGTACGCGACAGTCACAAAGAGTTTCGCGGTGGCCCGGCCTACTATATACAGCAAGGCTTAGGTTACCGCTGGATGTCGGTACTATTTGCTATATGTATTTTTATGGGTTACGGCTTATTTTTTAGTGCGCTGCAAGCCAACACCATTGCTGATGCATGGGGCTATGCGTATGAGGTTCCCAAGTTTTATTCAGGGCTACTTATCGCGGGTGTCGCTGGGCTCATTATAATTGGCGGCTTACGCTCTATTGCACGTTTCGCTGAATTGGTAGTGCCTTTTATGGGAATTGCCTATGTGTTAACGGCCTTAGTGCTAGTAACAATGAATATATCTTTAGTGCCAGACGTGTTGTATAAAATCATCAGCTCGGCATTTGGTCTGCAAGAAGCGGGAGCTGGAGCGCTCGGCGCGGCTATTCAAGCCGGTATTCAGCGCGGTTTGTATTCTAATGAAGCCGGTTCCGGCAGTGCACCGCAAGCTGCTGCTAGCGCATCACCAACACCCAATCACCCAGCCACTCAAGGTTACGTACAAATGCTGGGCGTGTTTTTTGACACTATAGTTTTGTGTACCTGTACTGCAATAATTATTTTACTTGCAGGCGGTGTCACCAGTAGTGAGCCAGAAGGAATTCGCCTAACGCAAACGGCCATGGAGACACATCTCGGCGGCTACGGAATTCATTTTGTTACCATTGCAATTAGTTTGTTTGCCTTTACATCAGTCGTCGCCAATTACGCCTACGCCGAAAGTAATTTACGGATTTTTGGTTTGGATAATAGATTTGGTCGCAGTGCTTACACGGTCGCATATATGGCAATGGTGATATGGGGTACCAACGCTGGTTTGGCAGAAGTGTGGAATGCTGGCGATATGGCCTTGGGACTGATGACCGTAGTCAATATATGCGCACTAATACTGTTAAGCCCAACCATTGTGGCAGTAAGTAAAGATTATGCTGTTAAACGCAATAAAGGAGTGACCATAGATTTCAAATTGGAGGACTGCAAAATACAAGGTCAAACTAGGGATGATGATATTTGGCGTTAATAGATACGCCCTACAAGCCAATATCACCGCCACAAAACATGATAGTGATATTGATTGAGAGCCTCTAATTTAATTTTCAGATATTACTGACAAATACCAAGATCTTCTAGATTGAACGCATCAGTTCGTACCACACGGTTGCGACCAACATAGATTTGTGCACCAGCTGGCAAATCTTGAACGTCAAAACAAGTCTGCCCACCTGTTGGAATGGTAAAATCCACGCCATCAAGCGCTTGATTTGCTACGTTCAAAACGAAGTTAAATCCATTGCTACCAACATCTAAAATATCATTGGCCTCGGTCTGAATACCTGTCGCAGTGACTAAATTAGTCGAAGTCAAAACACCTTGATACGGTAAGAATGGCAAACCGCCACCGCTAATCATCATGTTCCAAACATCGTCAGTTCCACTGGCTGCGCAATCTTGCCACAGAAATACACCCGGCTCCGTCGCTCTATCAAACATCGGCTCACCACATTGATCGGGCACTGCGGGCGCAGGCGGCAGTAAGCAGCTCGCTAAGGTTTCCAAATTAAGTGGCGAAGACACTGGAACTCTCGTTTCACCTAGAAAGAACGGCAGGTCACTGTCTAGAACAAAACAAGCATCCGCACTATTGGGAATAAAATTAAAACCGTCTACCGCCGCATTAAAGGTACGTATATTGAAGTCGATTGTGCTTGGATCAGTAACACCGTCTAAGGTGTCATTACCCTCTAGACTGAATTCACCAATACTGCTGAAGCCACTGTCGGACGTTACATTACCGATGGCCCGAGTTCCTACAGACGGAATACCACCATTGGATACTCGCACCTGCCATTGCCCCGTCGGACAATCTCGCCACAAAAACACGCCTTGCTCAGTCGCTCCATCAAATACAGGCTCTAAACACGCTGTTTGATCACCCACTGGTGGTGGTGGCGGTCCGCAGCTTTCTAGCGTTTCCAAATTAAGTGGCGA
>CAZJWW010000108.1:0-9402 GCA_964549895.1 uncultured Gammaproteobacteria bacterium | reverse complement strand
TCCACCTCGATCAGGCGCCGCTGAGATGATAAAGCGATTACCGCAGTTTTCTGCTTCGAAAGTGGTCTACGTGTCCTGTGGGCCGGCCACATTGGCTAGAGATGCTGGTGTGATGGTTAACGAACATGGTTATCGCATGACCCATGCAGGTGTGATTGATATGTTTACGCACACGGCTCACGTCGAATCCCTTGCAGTGTTTGAGAAGGAATGAAAATCGCTAAAGCGGTGGGGATGTTCTCGGCAGTTTTAATGGTTGAAAACTATTAATTTTGAATGAATAAACGATTACGAAAACAACTATTTTCGCCGTAAACTAGCCGCAATGAAAACATGATATAAATATTGCTATGACTACGATTGATATTGGTATTAACCAGCAAGCGGACGACGAATCATCGTCTGCTTTAATTTCAGATCGCATGCGCATCCATGAGAAAACTGCTTGGATGTTACGAGCTCTATCTGCGTAAAAGAGTGCTGCTCTATTGGAGAGCCGCGAATAGTAGAAACTTTAGTTAAACAGCTAAGTGATTAATCAGTGTTGCGGCTCGCAATTTCCATATAAAGTTTGTTGAGTTGCTCTGCTATCTCCGACCATCGATAGTGTTTTTCAACAAACCGTCGCGCGTCGACACCAAGCTCATTAGTGGTTTCCATATCACCCAATGCTTGAATCAGTGATTTCACAATAGACTCCAACTCTATTTCGCAAACAAAGCCCAAGGTATTTTTCTTAATGTCCTCAGACAAGGCGACTCCATCGCTTACTAGTACTGCTGTGCCAGCCGATAATGCTTCTAGTACGGCAATCCCAAAGTTCTCTGAGTGAGAGGTCAATGCAAACAGATCGGCCCCTTGTAAAGCTAGATTCTTTTCCATGCCTTGCAAGTGACCCAGGAAGTAACAATGTTCAGCAATACCCAATTGTTGTGTTAGTTGCTCTAAAGACTCGCGGTAGCTGGGGTCTCCATCACCAGCAATGAGCAATTGAAATGCATGTGTTTCAATTTGAGTATCCAATTTAGCGAGTGCTTCAAGTAGTAATTCTAAGCCTTTTTTGGGGTGTAGGCGCGATAAATATAGAATGGTCGGCAAGCTTCTATCCAAATCCCATCGTTTATACATTTTGGCCGCGACATTCCTGATCCGCATCGGAACTTCTATGCCAAGAGGAATAACCCGTCCGTTTAGTTGTGCATGATTCGACTGTGCGAATTGTTCTGCTCGCTGTCTTTCTGATTGAGCGGTAAAATGAACGCATACAGCACCGATTAAATTCTCCAACTCAATCCATTTTAGATAATATTTTTTACGCCATGGTGATTGTTGTAGTGACCAAGGCTCAAGTTGACCTAGAGGCCGCACAACGTACGGAATGTTGTTTATTCGCGCTAGGTGCATCGTATAGCTTGAGCAAAACGAAAAAATGGCATGCACATGAATTAGATCGTAATCTCCGATATGTCTTTTTAGCCAGCGTTGAAACGACCATGAGTAAGCGAATTCTCGTAGCGCATTTACGGGCGGTGAAAATCGTTTAAAAAAACGTACTGGCACGCCTTTGTAGTCAACAAGGGTGTTTAAATCTACATCTAAGGTGCGGGTTCCATCATCGTTGGTAGTGATGATTTCGGCATCCGTCCCGCGACTACGTAATGCATATACCATTTCAATTGCCGCCTTACTTGGGCCTCCTCGGCAAGGCGCCAAGGAAGGGATGACATGCAATATTTTAACGCTTTTCATATTAGCCTAAGCATTTTCGTCAATTTACTGTTTCGCATAGCGGTGCATCCAGTTATTTAAAACTACTATACTCCAACGGCGATACCATGGCTTAAGGGGTATCCAATCAGGTATGTTCGCTACATCGGGCAGGATCTGCCGATTGTTCGCGATTCCCTCATCCATAAACCACTTATCAAACGGAAAGCGAAAACCTTGCTTAGGTCGGTTAATAACCCAGTTCGGAATTTCAGGTACTGCATCTATTAATAATTTTTTACCAGGTTGTAGACGAATGGAGGCAGGTATCACGCTCAGTTCGTCGATGAGAACCTGGTCTACGAGCGGTACGCGCAACTCCAAGCCCCAGGCCATACTTGCCACATCACTGTCTCGTAACAGTTGGTTTCGCATATACGTATTGAGTTCTAAGGCGCTAACCTTGTCAGCCCATTTATTCGCTAAAGTTATTTCTGATCGTTGAATTTTGGGTGGATGTTCACCGGTGATAAGGTTGACTAAATGCTTACTTTCTTGATTTGAAAAAATACTTCGTAGACTTTGATGAGCCGCTTTCAATGATCCTGGTTTAACCAAAAAATCAGTAATACGCTTTGTTTTTGGGCTGAGGCCTCGTTTTACGAATCTACCGCATAACCAGATTAATGGATAAATAATGACGGTCGCTAAGCTAATAACTGCCATTTTAGGTGCCAATGTAAATGATTTGTAGCCGGCAAATAGTTCATCACCTCCTAAGCCAGAGAGCACCACTTTCTCATTATGTTCGTGCGCAAATTTAGCGATACAAAAAGTATTAAAACCGTCTATGGTAGGTTGATCAATGGTCTTTAGATAATGAACAAATAAAGGCCCAGCTAACTCGGGCGTCATAACTAATTCATGATGATTCGTGCCGAAATGATCTGCCACCTTTTTGGCAATTTCACCCTCGTTAAACTCTGGGTCGGCAAAGGCTATGGAGTAGGTGTTAATTTCTGCACTAGTAACTTTTTTTGCCAACGCAACTAGTGCTGTTGAATCAATGCCACCGCTTAAAAAAATTCCGACCGGGACGTCACTGACAAAATGTGCTTTAACTGATCGTTCCAAGGCTTGGCGAGTATGGTTAATCGCCGCAGATTTATCGATAGTCTGAGCTTTGGTTTGAGCATTAAAATTAAGCTGCCAATATTTCTTCGTATTGACTACGCCGTTTTTCCAGTGAAGGTGATTGCCGGCGCAGAGCATGTAAATATCAGCAATTAATGTCGTGGGTTCGGGAACAGAGCCGCTCCTGAAATAACCAGTCAAACCCACTTTGCTGATTTTTTGTTCACTCAAACCTGAACTAACTATTGATCGTACTTCTGAAGCGAAGGCAAATGTGTCATTTGATTGCCAGTAATAAAAGGGCTTTACCCCTAGAGGATCTCGTGCGGCAAAGCCGCTTTTTTCTTTATTATCCCAAATTAAAAAAGCGAACATCCCGCGCAGCATTGCAACGCATTTGGAGCCATATTCTTCATAGAGTTTTAAAATAACCTCGGTGTCAGATTGACTCTTAAAAACTGTGTCTTTTGCTTCTAGAGCGGCACGTAATTCTTGATAGTTGTAGATTTCTCCATTGAAACTAATTACATAGCGACCGTTGCTGGATTGCATGGGTTGGGCGCCAGCATTACTTAAATCAATAATTGACAGCCGAGTATGAGTTAAGGCTGCGGTATTACAAGGCGAGAAATAATCACCGCAGCCATCAGGGCCGCGGTGATTTAAAGTGTTTTGCATCGCTGTTAATGCCGATGCAATGGATTGCGTGTCTAATTGTGCAGAGAGAATTCCGGCGATACCACACATATTGTGATGAACGTATTTGTTGCTAAGAACGTTTCACTATAGCAGTTTCTCTATGGTTCAGACTATTCCGAATTGGCAGCCTGGTTGCCGTTAGCTTGCGGTTTACTCTCCGCTTTAGGCTGCTGATCGCGACTTTGATTGTTATTGCTGTCGCCTGCATTACGGTTGCCGCTTTTTTGGTTGCCATTAGTTTGGTTGCTACCGTTCTGTTTATTATTATTTTGCACTGACGTGTTTTTATTTTGGTTGTTCGTTCGGTTCTGACCGCCGCGGCCACGGCCGCGCCCACGGCCTCGATTTTTGTTTCGATTACGATTGGGTTTATCACCTTTTTGTTTATCACCGCCGTCTTGATTTTTATTATTGGTCTTAGCGTTTTGTCCGCCTTTATTTTGACCGCCCTTGTTTTGATTGCGATTGTCTTTGTTCTGTGTTCGACGTTGGTTGTTATTACGACCTCTTTTATTGCCTCCGCGCCCGCCGGTCTTAGACTGGTTACGATTGTGTTTGCGATTGTCGTTCTTACGACCGTCACGATTGTTCTCACTTTTAGCTTTCTTATCTTCTGACTTTCGTACTCCTTCATCGCCGGTGCCAAACAATGCACGCCATAATCTTACGAATATACCAGGCTTCACGGGCGCGACTACTGGAGCGGCGGCGGTCGTAGCTTGAGCGGCAGCAACAGGCGCTGGCTTATCTCCCATTTGCACTGACTCGATCCCGACAGCAGGTGCTGTATTTGGAGCGATAAGGACATTACTAGTATTATTTTTTTTCTGATATTTTGCTTTGCGCGGGTCTTCTTTAGGTTCTTGAATTTCGGTTTTATAACTTGGTAAATTTGGCATCTCATCCAAATCTTCGCTGCGCAAACGTTGCACCTTAAAGTGAGGTGTTTCCAATTCGATTGTTGGTACAATTGTTATATTGGTGCCTAAACGATTTTCCAACAAACTTACCTCATGGCGCTTTTCGTTTAATAGATAAGTCGCAGTTTTGATTGGTAAGTGCGCATTTATCGCTTCAGTGTTTTCTTTCAGAGCTTCTTCTTCAATAATGCGTAATACGCTAAGAGCCGAAGAGCCAACACTGCGGATATGTCCATTGCCTTCGCATCGTGGGCAAACATGATAGTTTGAATCGCTAATCGAAGAGCGCAATCGCTGACGGGACATTTCTAATAAACCAAATCGCGAAATGCGCCCTACCTGAACACGCGCTCGATCCGCTTTTAATGCGTTTTGTAAGCACTGTTCAACAGCTCGCTGGTTTTTGTTAGCCAACATATCAATAAAGTCGATAACCACTAAGCCACCTAAATCGCGTATGCGCAGTTGGCGCGCTATTTCTTCCGCGGCTTCTAGATTAGTTAGTAAAGCAGTTTCTTCGATATCACTGCCTTTAGTAGCGCGAGCCGAGTTGACATCAATTGAAGTAAGCGCTTCGGTTGGATCGATGACCAATGCGCCGCCTGATTGCAAGCGAACTTCGCGTGCATAGGCCGATTCAATTTGGTGCTCTACCTGATACCGCGAAAATAAAGGAACAGTGTCTTCGTACATCTTTAGTTTAATAACATTGTGTGGCATCACCTGATTCATAAACCGTGTTGCTCGGTCAAAAATCTCTTTGTCGTCAATAATTATTTCATTAATGTCGCTACGAAAATAATCGCGAATCGAACGCACTACCAGATTGGTTTCTTGATAAACAAGAAAAGGTGCAGCTTGCGAGTTTGATGCTTCTTCGATTGCATCCGCTAAGCGTTGCAGATAGTCTAAATCCCACTGTAATTCTTCAGGGCTTTTGCCGATGCCCGCGGTGCGTGCTATCAAGGCATGCTCACGAGGAATGTCAAGCTGCGACATCGCGTCACGGAGTTCCTGACGTTCTTGACCTTCAATCCGACGCGAAATACCACCGCCTTTAGGATTGTTGGGCATCAACACCAGATATCGACCGGCTAGGCTGATAAATGTAGTAAGCGCGGCGCCTTTATTACCGCGTTCGTCTTTTTCAACTTGAATCAATAGTTCTTGCCCAGTCTTTAAAACGTTGGCAATTTTGACTTGTGAAATAGGGGTGTCTGATTTGTAGTTTTGAAAGTAGTTTCGAGAGACTTCTTTCATTGGTAAAAAGCCCTGACGGCCCGATCCATATTCGACAAACGCAGCTTCTAAACTAGGCTCAATACGAGTAATTTTACCCTTATAAATATTACCCTTTTTGAGTGCGGTAGCCGCTGATTCTATATCCAAATCGACCAGTTTTTGGCCATCGACAATGGCGACACGTAACTCTTCAGAGTGTGTCGCATTAAATAGCATTCTTTTCATATGTTCTCCATGCTGTATTGACAGCAATCAAAATGAACAGACGAAGGTTGGAGACTGACGCTATAGAAAAGTTACAGTAGTAGGCTTACTAGCTGTGGAAAATTAGTTTCTAAAATTAGGAAGAATAAAAAGACTCGCTTACTAAAATGCGAAATAGAATAGAGCTTATTAATTGCGTGGACAAAAACTGCTTGTGTTTGTCGTTACTGCTTATCTTATCGCTCTATCTATAAATTTTTATATAATTCTAATTTTATTAATAGGTTTAACTGCTACTAAAACCTTTTCTATTTTATGGAGTACTATTCCCAGAAAAGGTAATCCTAAATGTTGTTCGAACCAGTTGTTATTGCCAGTTCGTTCAAACAATAAGTAGACTCTAGAAAAACCAATTTTAATCGCACAAAATTATGTTTCTGCGCTTGTTACCCCTAAGTTGTTTAATTAGTTTACGATCCGTTGATTATGAGCTGAATATAAAGCTGATCAAATCATTTCAAACAGATAATAAAGCCTCGCTAGGGAGTTATGTTTATTCTAATTTTCTTACTATCTTGCTGGCGGGCTAATACACACACCAGCAACATATACAATTTTATCTAAAGCAATCAGTGTTTCGTGTTTTACCGGTTTACGTCAGTTAAACATCAGCAGGCAAAACTTCCAACAATTGACTGTAAAACAACTCGCATAGCGAGTTTTGCTAGATTCAGTTAGTGTCTATTTTTTAATGCTTAGTTTTACAAATACTGTAACTAATCACCGAAAACAACAATTGTCTCTAGCGTTGTATCCCATAAAACAGGGTGGGATACGTCGCCCTGTATTTTTTATAAATGTATGTAAACTGCCATCAGAGCACTTGTTGTCTGAGCGCTTATATTTTTACTAAACTTTTAATAATCAATAACTTAAAAGTAAGTTTTTATATTATTAAAGCAATATTTTGTTTACGTTCTTTTGTTTATACAAAAGTCATTTAAAAAATGTTTTTCAAATTACACGAAATGATTCTTTACGCGGAACAATTTTGCGCCAGTTTCACTCCTTAGAAAATGTTCATTGCTTTTAAAATCAATATTTACTGACAAATAGTGACAAAAGCACGTTGGACTATAACAGCATGTACTAAGCTCTGCAATGTGTACATGTGTAACATTTGTATAAAAATTAAGCGGTTAAATCTTGATATACAAGTCTTTAGGTTAGCCAGTCAAACTCGCTTATAATTAGATTTCTCATAGCTAACCCGCTGATCATTTTGTCTAAAGAATCAAACGACGCTAAACCTCGGTCGCAAAACTCTTCGTCTCGAAACTCTCTGTCTAGCAACAAAGCCTATTTTGTAGAGGTAGATGAAGAGCACGCTGGTCAGCGAGTTGATAACTTTTTAATTACTCACCTCAAGGGGGTGCCTAAGACGCATATTTATCGAATTATTCGAAAAGGCGAAGTGCGGGTTAATAAAGGGCGAATAAGGCAAACCACGCGTTTGGTATACGGCGACCAAGTGCGTATTCCCCCAATTCGACAAAGAGTGGCTAGCGACCAAGATATTGACGGCGCACGCTATGCGTTTTTGCAAAAAGCCATTTTGTTTGAAGATGATGCCTTATTGGTTTTAAACAAACCTTCGGGTATGGCGGTGCATGCAGGGAGTGGTATTAAAGTCGGAGTAATTGAAGCAATGCGCGCTCTGCGAACTGAGTTACGCTATTTAGAGTTAGCCCATCGACTTGATCGAGAGACTTCAGGGTGTTTAGTGCTGGCTAAAAAATCCAGCGTTTTGAAAGCGCTTAATGAAGATTTTAAAAATAACTCCATAAAGAATCCACGACTGGATAAGCGTTACCTAACGCTGGTTAAAGGTCGTTTTCGCGGTGGTCAACGCCGTGTTACCAAAGCACTGAATACGGATGCTCGGCGTCATGGTGAGAGAATCGTCGTGGTCGATGAGAGCGGCAGTTATGCGAGTTCCATTATCGCTCCTCAGGAGGTGTCAGAAATCGCTTCCCTATTAAAGGTCAAATTACTAACGGGCCGCACCCATCAGGTTCGGGTTCATTGTTTGTCGGAAGGTCATGCCGTCGCTGGGGACCATAAATATGGCGATCGTGATTTTAATAAGCGCATGAAATCACATGGCTTGTCGAGACTATTTTTGCATGCCGCCCAAATTACTCTGATGCACCCGTCGTCAGGGGAAAAGCTTAAAGTCGAAGCACCACTACCTAGCGAACTTATCTCGGTGCTAGCGAATTTAGGCTTAAGCATCAAATATAACAAAAACTCTTAAACGTAAAGATCGATGTATCAACTTATTGTATTTGATTGGGATGGCACGCTGATGAATTCAGCGCAAAAGATTGCTAATTGTATAAAAGCATCAGCCAAGGCTTGTGGCTTAGCAGAGCCTACTGATCAGCAAGCCAAGAATATAATTGGTCTAGGTTTATCAGACGCTATGAAAATATTATTTCCAGAGGCGGATGATACTCAGCTTGTTGATTTGGTTGAATGTTATAAATATCAATTTGTGACAGCCGATGATACCGAGCAAACGCTGTTCCGCGGTGTTGAATCAGGATTACAGCAATTACAAGAAGCTGGCGCTGTATTAGCGATCGCAACAGGCAAATCTCGCGCGGGTTTGGATCGAGTATTCGCAAATACTGATCTGCAAAAGCATTTTGTAGTTAGCCGCTGCGCCGACGAATCTTGTAATAAGCCAAATCCACAAATGTTGTATGAGATTTTGGACTTCACCTCACTTGAGACCAGTAAGGCTATTATGGTAGGTGATACGACTTACGATTTGGATATGGCAAAAAATGCCGGAATGGCGGGTTTAGGCGCCGGCTATGGCGTGCATTCGCCGAGTGAGCTTCGGGCCAGTGGTGCTTTGTATGTGGCAAACTCCTTTACGGACTTGATAGAATGGTTATTAGATGGAAGAGTGGAGCAAGCCTATGGCGAATAAGCAGTTAATTGGTGACGGTACGGGTCTTGAAGAAGGTGGCAAAGGCTTACGCTTTGACGTGAAATCAACAACGGGCGAAGTAATTCCCGCATTCGTTGTGCGTTATGACGCTCAGTTTTTCGCCTATCTCAATAAATGCGGGCATATCGCTACGCAACTCGATTATATGCCCGGTGAGTTCTTTAGTGATGATGGACAAACATTGATCTGCGCGACTCATGGCGCTGAGTATGCGCCCGATACGGGGGCCTGTTTAGGCGGTCCTTGTTATGGTGTTGGTCTTGAAGCGTTGCAGATTAGTGAGCAAGATGGGCAGCTGTATCTGCACAATGCTGAATTTGAAATTGTACTGAATGGCTCTGGTTCTGCACGGAACTAATCATGAATGA
Organism: uncultured Gammaproteobacteria bacterium; assembly: GCA_964549895.1. GTDB lineage: Bacteria > Pseudomonadota > Gammaproteobacteria > Arenicellales > Arenicellaceae > Arenicella. The sequence goes on along the minus strand of CAZJWW010000108.1, from coordinate 106 downwards.
CTAAAAATTCTATCATGCTAAATCGATGTTGGCGATTGTACATCAACAATTTACTAGTGCGGTTAAAGCCGGTCGAGGGGATAAATTAGTGGACCTTCCAGATTCG
>CAZJWW010000107.1:0-9583 GCA_964549895.1 uncultured Gammaproteobacteria bacterium | reverse complement strand
CAGGGCTGTTTATTTAAACCCGCTCAGGGCTGTTTGTTTAAACCCGCTTAGGGCGTTTTACTGATATTTTCGACCAATTAACCGGAACTGTAACCATAGAACTCAAGCCGACTGTATTTTTTATGAAGCACACCAAGCCCTTAGGGGCAACATCGATATCATTTTCAGACTTCTGGCAATTTATCGCCAAGGAGCTTGGTAATTCTAGGCTTAAAATAAACGCTAGAGCAGTTTCTATTCATGATTTTTTAATTTCCGATGGAGATCAAAAAGCCTATCTACGAGACGCCATCAAAAGGTCATACAAACTCAATCACTGTCACCACTTAGGTTCAAACATATGTGTCGTTAGCGTGCTCGACATACTCGGTGAGGTAGCGTTCCAGCTGCAATCCAATAAGCAGGACGATTTATTCGATATTGAGCTTTTAGAAGAAATTGCTTGGCATATTAGCGAACGATTCGCCGATCACTTTGAAATTGAAAATAAAACCAATAGTGCAAGTTCCATTACAAGCTCGAACGCAAAAAACAAAGTTTCACACAATAATGTAAGATCACTCCCCAAGGCTAAAATTAGACGTGCCAACGTTCAACTTTAAAGATCGAAAGCACAAGGACCATCTTTATACAGTTCAACAGCAATATTCTGCGTTACTTTATTAGATGCTCCACCCTGCTCTGACAACAGCGCTTTTGCGAGCCTAAGTAAGCGCTCGGCGGCAGCCTCAGCCGACCAATTTTGTGATACGTATTGTTGCCCAGCAATACCCATATCCCTAAGATGTTGATGGCTAATCACACATAGATTTTCAACGAGATATTCGAGCTTATCTCGTTCAAACAAAAATCCAGTCTGTTCGTTTTTAATCAACCAAGGTGCGGCTCCTAGCTCCCGATTTGCAGCAACGGGACACGCAACATTTATAGCTTCGTTTATCACTACTCCCCAACCCTCCGCCCTACTGCTGGTCATTAAAAATAGATCAGAATCCTGCATTAATGATTTGACCTGACTGGGAGATTGCCAACCGGTCAGACTGATATGCCTTTGCAACCCAAATTGCTGTATTGCATGTTCAATTTCAGAACGCAAAACCCCGTCTCCGATCATCGTAAGATGGCATTGCCGCCCCCTATTCTTTAACCGTTTAATGATTTCGATCGCATCTAAAGGTTGCTTTACTTTGGAAAAACGACCGCACCATAAAATCGACAATGTATCTGAACTGGACTCAGCCGTTTTGATTTGCGCGGATTCAATTGGCGCATTAATAAAATATCCAAACTTCCAACTACGGCCACGAAATAAACCTAAACAATTTAGGTCTTTCGATGCACCATGGCCAATAGCTAAGAAATGAAAGTTCTGCGAATATAGCGATACGTAGTTGCGCACTAAGTGAGGTATACGAAACATCAGTCGTATTAGGTTTAGAGGCTTTTTCCAACGTCGCTCCTGGCAAGAAAAAGTCAACTTACCATCAGCAAGGCGAGATCGAATATAGCGAGTTGGAAAACGCCCCTGTATTACTATATCGGCATTTTTTATCCAGTCGTGAGTTTCTCTTACGGATTCAGCTGATTCCCAATAACGAATAATATAGGGCGCGTTATATTGATCCGCCCACCCCATTTCGCGCCGATCAGCACTGGTGTCTTGATAAAACACTAAACGAAAATTAGCCTCACCCACCTGTAAGGCCAAAGCGTCAGCTAATTCGCTTTGATGATACGACGGCATATTGGTAAGAAAAATGACTTTCATTACTCAACAACTCTTAAAACTGACAAGCGGTGCTTACTCAGCACCATTTATCAAAGCCAACATTTGTTCTTCATCAATCATTTTAATACCCAGCTCCTGAGCCTTAATGGCTTTACTACCGGCATCATTACCCACAACCACCAAACTGGTATTTTTAGAAACGCTCCCAGTTACCTTAGCTCCAAGCAATTGGAGGCTCTTTTTCGCGTCTGAACGGCTCATGCTTTGCAAGGCACCCGTCAACACAATGGTTTTGTCGTTCAATGGCAAACTGCTTGGATCGCGAAATTCGCTGACGGCAATCTCTTGATAATGTACTCCAAGATCTAACAAAGATTGAACTATTGCAATATTGTTGGGATCCCGCCAAAACGACCAAATACTATTCGCGACGATTGGGCCGATATCCGGCAATTTTTCCAAATCATCGGCACTGGCATTTTTAAGCTTCTCAATATTGCCAAAGCTATTAGCTAGCTGCTCAGCAGTAGTTTCACCCACTTGCGAAATGCCCAGAGCATATAATAAACGGGCTAGCTCAGTTTGTTTGCTCTGTTCGATTGCGGCAATTAGATTTTCCGCCGACTTTTCAGCAAAGCCTTCCAATTCAACAACTTGTTGATACTTCAAGCTATAGATGCCAGCAATATTAGTGATGAGTTTCTGTTCCACCAAAATATCGACAATTCGCTCGCCTAATCCGTCAATATCCATCGCCTTACGAGATACAAAGTGTTTAATCGCTTGTTTTACTTGTGCCGGACAAATTAACCCTCCGGAACAACGTGCGATGACACCGTCATCCTCAACCAATACTGGCGAATGACAGACGGGGCATTGATCAGGAAATTCATAGACTCGCGAATCAGACGGTCTCTGGTCAATATTAACCGACACAATTTGCGGTATTACATCTCCCGCTCGGCGCACTATTACCGTGTCGCCCAATCGAATATCTAAGCGCTGTATTTCCGATTGATTATGTAAGGTAACATTTGAAACGGTAACACCGCCGACAAAAACAGGTTCTAACCTCGCTACGGGCGTAATGGCGCCAGTGCGCCCCACCTGTACTTCAATGGTTTTTACCAGCGTACTTTTTTCCTGAGCTGGAAATTTATGCGCTAAAGCCCAACGGGGTGCTTTAGCGATAAAACCAGCGGAACGTTGCCAATCCAGACGGTTTAACTTGTAAACAATGCCATCAATTTCATAGGCCAAGGAATCACGTAAGTCACTAAGTTCTCGGTAATAATTTAGACAATCCGATACGCCTGAAACAGAACGAATCAATGGGCAGGTTGGAAAACCAAGCTCAGATAGTTTGGCCAAGGTCTCAGAGTGAGTCGTCGCAAAATTAACATCACTATTAACGCCAACAGCATAAATAAAAACATCTAAAGCGCGACTGGCGGTGATGGCGCTATCTAGCTGGCGCAAACTCCCAGCCGCTGCATTGCGGGGGTTAACAAATGGTTTTTTATCGGCTTCGATTTGACGCCGATTTAATTTTTCGAAATTGTCGTGTGACATAAATACCTCACCTCGTACTTCTAAGCGGTTGGGTACACCTGCTGGTAGCGTTAGGGGCAAGACACGGATGGTTTTAACATTGAGGCTGATATCTTCTCCAGTTTTACCGTCACCACGAGTAGCCGCGTGAACAAACTCACCATTTTCGTATAAGATACTGACCGCTAGGCCATCTAATTTTGGCTCAGCCACATACTCCAATACGGTATCTTCAGCTTGATCTAATTCTTTTATCAGTCGTTGATTAAAATCGGCAATATCCTCATCGCTAAAGCCATTATTAAGCGATAACATCGGTATTTCGTGATGTATTTGGGAGAATTCATCCAGTGGCGACGACCCTACTCGTTGAGATGGTGAGTTAGGTGTTTGCAGTTGCGGGTAATCTCGCTCCAGATTGAGCAATTCGCGCATCAACTCGTCATATTCATAGTCACTAACTTCAGGAGCATCGTGGCGATGATAAAGTCGGTTGTGGCGCTCTATTTCCTGAGCTAAGGTCGCATGTCGTTTGGACGAGCTCGGCTGATCATTTTTCGGCGACATAAATTACGTAGCTGCGTCTATAATCTAAAACAGTTTTCGGCTTACCGCATCACCTGGACTCAATCCCTCTGCTCTCATACCATCAGCAATGCTACCAATTTGCTTCATCAACGCGGTATAAGAACGCTGTGAAACCGCTCTTCCGTTCTTATCTACTACACGACCATCCAGCCATGTCGCCAAACTATTAGCGTCCTTTATCATTTCTTGGAAAACTAAATCTGGGCCATTAGTAGCAGGCACATTCATGTATATCACTAAGTCATGTACTGGCGAGCTATTAGCAGCAGCACCTCCACCCACAATTCCAAATTGGCCAGTGCCGTCGGTACACGCCAAGCGGTATAATACTTCTAAGTCGTGTTTGTGGCCTTGGGTTTTCATAAAGATGCCGTTTTTGTCAGTGGACATCATTAAGTCTCGAGCGCAACTTTCAATATCGGCAATACGAAAACCTGTTTTTGATTTGGGTACTACATTAAGTACCGCCATAGAATCAAAACGTCGGCCAATTTCATCTAAAAACTGCGCTTGTTCTGACGCTGCATCAATGCCCATAGAGAACTCAAAATTAGCATTAAACCTATTGGTAAGCTCCAAAGTCATTTGCTGAAAATCATGTGACTCTTTCTGCGTCATCGCCCCGCGCGGATCGGCTAATTCAATGGACAATCCCAATTCGACAAAACGAGCAGAGGACAATTCATATTCAATATCACACCATTCTTCAGTCATTTGGTTAAGACCAAAAATATGTACTTTGCGCTGAAATTTAAAATCGTACTCTCGAAATAATGTGAGTAGATCGTGTTGCTCAATCGGTTCTGTATTTTGCACCCGGGCCACTAATTCCGTAATTAAACTGCCATTAGCGTCGAATTTCGCCGAACTTTTTTTGTTCGCACCACTGCCTAATGTGGATGAGTTACTTCGCGCTGTTTTATTGACGATCGGCTTGAGTCGCGGTTTCTTGCTATTGTTGTCAATGATTCCGGCTTTCGCTGACGGATCACCACTGGTGTTGCCATCGGGTTCAAAAACGCGCGTGCCTCCTTCGGATTGATGCGCCTGCCCAGATTGTTCAAGCTCTGAAAAATCGTTCAACGTGGGTGCAGACTTAGATCCTTGCGCAGCGAGTTTATCTTGCTCTCCATCCTTTTGGCTGATTTGAGTACTGCTTATGGTGCTACTATCAATCGAAAGCGGGTCTTCGAGGTCAGACTTATGCATTTTACGACGGCCGCGTTTGGCCAAGTTTTGCGACCTCGCGTTCTGCTGCCACCAAGAAAATCCTGCAATCGCGGCAAATAAAATTAACGCAACTACAAAGAAGATGACGTACAAACTAGTCATGAAGAGTTATAACCGAGCGATCATTGCGCAGCCATGGCGGTAGCTTCAGCCACATCCACCGCTACTAGGCGAGACACTCCTGGCTCGGCCATGGTAACCCCAACCAAGACATCAGCAACTTCCATAGTGATTTTATTATGGGTAATAAAAAGTAGCTGAGTTTTTTCGCCAAGTTGCTTTAGTACTCCAGCATAACGTTCAACATTAGCATCATCCATCGGGGCATCAACCTCGTCGAGTACGCAAAACGGGGCTGGATTAAGTTCAAAGAATGCAAACAATAGAGATACCGCGGTCAGCGCTTTCTCTCCTCCGGACAATAGAGCAATAGTGGTATTGCGCTTGCCAGGCGGTCGAGCCATAACACCCACACCGGTATCAAGCATGTCGTTACCTGTTAATTCCAGATAAGCGCTGCCGCCACCGAACAATTTTGGAAAAAATTCTTTAAAACCTTCGTTTAAGTCATCAAACGTTTGTTTGAAGCGAGTACGTGTTTCTTTATCGATTTTACCTATCGCCGTTTCCAAGGTGGCCATTGCCTCAGTTAAATCGGCATGTTGTTTGTCTAAATAAACTTTACGTTCAGAGCACTCTTCGTATTCATCGATTGCGACCAAGTTTACGGCACCGATGCGATCAACTTTACGCCCTACATCTTGCAACTGTTGTTCGAGCGTTTTCAATTCCAACTCTTCAGGTAACTCTTGCCACAAGACGCTCATTTGCTCAGTGGTTTTTTCTAATTGCTCGGCAATGGTGTCTCGGCGGACAACGTCTTCTTGTCGAGACATTCTGACCGATTCCAAACTATCACGAACGGTCTTCGATTTTTGATCGAAACCAAGGCGCTGCTGATCGGCATTTTGCATTTTATTTTCGAAATCAGTCAAATCGTTGCGCGCTACCGATAATTTTTTCTCTACTTCGATGCGGCCGTCTATCAAACTTTGAAGATTCTCGCGCAATTTTGCAGCAGGATCTTCATCCTGTTCAAGCACATTGGCTAACTCGCTGCGACGAACCGATTGCCCCTCAAGTTGTTGAGTAATGCGCGTAATACTTTCTTGCAATGCGGTATGACTCGACTGTAGGCGCTCTAGTTCTATTTGCTTAGCTTGACGCTCATCGCGTGCCGAGCGTTCTTGCTGACGACCTTGTTCCACAGCTTCTACCAGCACGGCTCGTTGTTGTGTTAATTCTTCACGACGTTGATCGAAGTTGCCAGCCATCTTTTTGGCCCCTTCCATTAACTTATGAGCAAGACTGACCTCGTCTTTGGATGCCGCCAACTGATCACTTAAACCTTGTTGTTCTATTAACAAATTATCGCGCTGAGTCAAAAGTTCTGCGTTGCGAGCTTCGATACGGCTTAATTGATTGTGTAACTCAGTGCGCTTATGAGATTTGTTTCGAAATTCGCTGCGAGACTCTTCGCGTGTGCTTTCCAGTTCACGAATCTTATCTTGGGATTGTTCCGCTTTAGCATCAATATTTTTCAACTCATGATCTGCCAGCCCCACAAGATCGGTAATTTTTTCAATCTGCGCCTCGCGTTGCAAAATTCCACTCTCAGCATCTTGTTCTGCTCCAAACGATGCCCAATTGGTTCCTAACCAACATCCTTCACGAGTCACAATGGACTCATGAGCCGAGAGTAAATGGCGATTTTTCAAAGCTTCAGCCACAGAGTCAACCGCATAGATGCCATAAAACCAACCTTCAGTTTGCATCTTTTGAGATGAGACTTTGTCACTTAGCAAGGCCAGCTTCGCATCGCTAGGCGCCATCGGAGCAGAGCTTTGATCCACTACCCAGATCCGGCCATCTTTAAAATCATGCATGTCCGCAGCCAAATCTTCTAGACGGTTTAGAGCAATGGCATTCACTTGTTTACTCAGCACGGTATCAACCGCGAGCTCCCAACCATCGCTGATATCGAGCTTTGAAGCTACACGTTCATTGTCATTTATCCCACGCTTTTGCAACCACTGATTTACTTGCTGATTGTCTTCGCCAAGAGCCGCGGCTTGTAAGGCTTTTAAGGATTTGAGTTGTGCTGAGTCATCTTGCAATTTATGCCGCACCTGATTGTAGTGCTCACGTGTTTCATCCAATTCTGCACGCAAGTCGACTATATTTTGATCTTTTTCGTTTAAAGCTACTTCAAGCTCGCTGCACTCCGCGTCGATATTGGTGACTGACTCTTTGAGTTTATCGATTCCTTCAATGTCCAACTTAACATCAATATCGGTCAAGGTATTTATAATTTGGGTGCTACGTTGACTGAAGTGGTGGATTTGCCGATCCTGCTCTTCGATCCGAGCGGATTGAACTTCTCGCTCTTTTTCTGGATCAGCTGCTTCTCTATTTAATATCTCCCATTCTTGTTGCCAGTTTTGATATTGCTGATCGGCGTCTTGAAATTGCTTATGTGCCTGTTCATACGCCTCAGCTAAGGTTTCAACAATAGGTTCAATGGATAGGCGACCCTGATCCGCTTCAATCAAACGTATCTGATCTAACTCTAGATTTTGTCGAGCCTCACGTTCCAATTCTTGCAGCCGATCAAACTCCTCTTGCTGCTGCTGTCGGGTAATACGCACATGCTCTATCGACTGTTCAATCGCGGTTATTTCACCGCCCACTCCATAATAATCAGCTTGAACTTTATTCACCGCCTCAGTCAATTGACTGTGTTCCTGACGCATGGATTCGATTTGCGATTCAACATCACGTTGTTCTGCAACTTGCGACTCAAATTCGGTTTGTAATCGCTCGAGCTCGACGTCTCGCGTCTGAACTTTTTCATGTAAATTAGACCAATGCAGTGTTTTTGATTGCGTGTCTAATTCACGTTGTTGCTGTTTTAAGTTTTTATAACGTTCGGCCTCATTTGCTTGGCGCTTTAAGCGCCTTAACTGAGTCTCTAATTCACCAATGATATCTTCAACACGACTTAAATTGTCGCGCGTGTGGCGAATACGATTTTCCGTTTCACGACGACGTTCTTTGTATTTGGAAATACCCGCTGCTTCTTCAATTAATACGCGCAGATCTTCGGGTTTAGACTCAACAATGCGCCCGACCATTCCCTGTTCAATAATTGAGTAAGAGCGCGGGCCAAGACCCGTCCCTAAAAAGATGTCTTGAATATCTTTACGCCGACAGCGAGTTTTATTAATGAAATATTTAGAGCCACCTTCGCGAACTAATTCACGGCGAATGGCGATTTCAGCGTATTTGGCGTATGAGCCTGGCGCTGTACCGTCTGAATTGTCGAATACTAACTCTACATAAGCTCGATTAACGGGTTTGCGTTGAGCAGAACCATTAAAAATGACATCCTCCATGCTACCACCGCGCAGTGTCTTCGCGGATGACTCCCCCATAACCCAGCGAATAGCATCAATGACATTAGACTTACCACAACCATTGGGGCCCACGATGCCAATCAAATTATTCGGGACTGAGACTTTGGTGGTGTCTACGAAGGATTTAAATCCCGATAATTTGACATGTTTTAATCGCATTAGATTCCTGAAAAAGCCCTTGAAAAAAGCCCTTATAGTGGTCTAAAAATACTCAGGTAAGCATTTTTTGAACCGTTTTGACCGTGATTACTCAAGACGATAAACGTCGTTGAACAGGCACCGATGTTTTACTTAGGTTAATCCCTAAGATTAAGTTAAAATTGATCTGGAGAAAACCATTGATTGACTGCATTTAGCATTTTTTTTAATAACTCTGGTAATTATGTTTCTAACAACCTCAGAACCACAACAGATAGCCAATAAATAGTCCTATGCAACGCCCAAGTGAACCGTCTAAAGATCTAACTACCTTTCCAAACCCTGCGCCAGAGAACGATTATACGATACGTATTACTGTGCCAGAATTTACCTGCCTTTGCCCGCTAACACAACAACCTGATTTTGCTGACTTTGTTATTGAATACGTGCCCGACAAAGAGTGTGTGGAACTAAAAGCCTTAAAAATGTACTTTTGGTCGTTTCGCGAAGAAGGTGGTTTTCACGAAAAAATGACCAACGAAATTCTTAACAAACTTGTCTCTGTAACAGCCCCGAGATTCATGCGTATCACAGCTAACTGGAATGTGCGCGGTGGTATTTTAACAACCGTCGTAGCCGAACACAAAGCCGATAACTGGAACCCTCCGATAAAAGTAGAATTACCCTAAAACGATCAGTGATTAACACAGAAAACTAAACAGTTAATCCTTTAGAAACATCATTTTATAATGATATTTTAGAGTTATTTTTAAAATTTATTATCACTAGAAGCATTGTCTATAAAATCTAGTGAATTATAGTTTATGCTACTTCAATGCAACTTAATCAAGCACAAATTCAACAATTTAAA
>CAZJWW010000106.1:0-9705 GCA_964549895.1 uncultured Gammaproteobacteria bacterium | reverse complement strand
TTAAAGCGGTGCCAATAACTAGCGCGCGGTTTGAAGTTCTTCAATATAAGCCTTAACGCCCTCTTCGACGCTCGCGAAATTCTTTTTGTAGTCGCCAGTCATGGTCAGTTCTGTCAAATCCGCTTGTGTGTAACTTTGATACTTACCAACCAGAGCATCGGGAAACGGAATATAACGGATTTTATTTTCAGCAACCCATTGTGCAGTCGTTTTGCTTTGGTCTTCGAGTGTATTTAATACCGTGGCAGCCACATCATTAAAACTCTGTGCACTACCAGTGCCTACATTAAAAATTCCACCGTCTTCGGGATGTTCTAGAAAGTGCAAATTAACATCGACGACGTCATCAACCCAAACAAAATCACGCAACTGTTCTCCATCAGCATAACCACCACTGCCGGCAAATAGATTAACAAAACCTTGATCGTGGTATTGATTAAAAAAGTGATAGGCCACCGATGCCATTCGACCTTTATGCTCTTCTCCCTTGCCATAGACATTAAAGTAACGCAGCCCCACGACTTGCGATTGCGAGAGGTCACGATGTTTGCGTACGTAGCGATCAAATAATAGTTTTGAATACGCATAAGCGTTCAAAGCTTGTTCGTATTGATGGCCTTCTCTAAAGGTGTCGCCGCCGCCATATACGGAAGCAGAAGACGCATAAATAAATGGAATATTATGTTCACCACAATAACGAAATAGGGACTTTGAATACTCGTAGTTGGTTTCCATGATATAGCGGCCGTCATTTTCCATGGTATCTGAACATGCGCCTTGATGATAAATAGCGGATGGCCCACCAAATTCAGCACCTTTATTTACCCGCTCAAGAAACTCATCTTTATCCATGTACTCTTCGATTTGGCAAGATTCTATATTTCGAATTTTACTGCCATCGCTTAAGTCGTCCACCACCAGAACGTTATCTAAACCGCGGGCATTTAATCCACGAACAATATTTGATCCAATAAATCCGGCTCCACCAGTTACTACAATCATGTCTATTTCCTTACGTTAAGAATGATTAAAAATGCTGACTGAAAAGATAGAACAAACCTTAACCATCCAATTTTGCTAATACTTCATCAATAGTGGCAACTGCCGTGCCTAACTTACCCACCACAATACCAGCCACCAAATTTGCCAACGCTAAGCGCTGTTGATTCGACATGTCCGAGACCAGCGCCAATGCCATTAAGGCAATAACCGTATCGCCTGCACCACTAACGTCGTAAACCTCCAAAGCGGTCGCAGGCGAATCAACTTGGCTACCATCTCTAGCAAACAGGCTCATGCCCTTTTCGCTTCGAGTCACCAATAAATAATCCAGATCCAATTCTTCACGAAGTTGCTTAGCCTTTTCAAGAAACTCAGTTTCGCTGGCCGATGCGCCCATTACTGACTCAAACTCTTTCATATTTGGCGTAATTAAGGTGGCACCCTTGTAGCGCGAATAGTCTTGACCCTTAGGATCAATAATAACTGGTATTTCATGCTCACTGGCAACCTGAATCATTTTCGCCACGTGCTTTAGTCCACCCTTACCATAGTCAGAAAGGATCACTACATCGGAGTTCTGAATAGCTTGATCATAATCTTCTAAACATTGTGCAAGAATTTCTTCGCTGGGGCTTTGTTCAAAGTCAGCGCGTAATAATTGCTGGTTTTTTGACATCATGCGTACTTTTACGATGGTACTAATAGAGGGGTCAATCTCCAACGAGCTCGTTGCTCCATAGCCCTCCAAAATACGGCCAATTTCGCGACCAGCTTCGTCATCGCCGACCACCGACAGCAAGTTGGAACTGGCACCCAATGCCAAAAGGTTATGCGCAACATTGGCTGCACCGCCGGCTCGCGCTTCCATCGACTCAACAGCTAATACCGGAACCGGTGCTTCTGGTGAAATTCGATCAACACTTCCGAACCAGTAGCGATCAAGCATAACGTCACCAACCACCAATGTTCGTATGGAAGCAAAGCTGTCTTTAGTTAATTTAACGGTCATGCTGATCGCATATTGTAGTAATAGTTAGTAATTAATTAGAGCGGCCAATGCCGAAATAAGTAAAGCCTTGTTCAGTCATCATACTAGGCTCATAAATATTACGACCATCGAATATCAATGGAGTACTTAATTGTGCGGCAAGGCGTTTAAAGTCTGGGCTGCGAAAGGCTTTCCACTCGGTGACCACTACCAGCGCATCGGAATCTTCAGTAGTTTTGTACATACTCTTGCAAAAGGTCACTCGCTCATTGCCACCGTAAATTTTACTGGCCTGTTCCATCGCCACTGGGTCATACGCTTTGATATGCGCACCACGCGCCAATAAACCATCAATAATAACTCGACTTGGCGCTTCACGCATATCGTCTGTGTTGGGCTTAAAAGCCAAACCCCAGATGGCCAATGTTTTACCCTCTAAATCGGCTCCCATATGCGCGTCAATCTTATTCAGCAGGACCGATTTTTGATCATTGTTAACCGCTTCTACCGCTTCCAAAATACGCGCGCCATAGCCGTGTTGATCGGCAGTGCGATATAGGGCTTGAACATCTTTAGGGAAGCACGAGCCGCCATAGCCGCAGCCTGCGTAAATGAAGTCGTAACCAATTCTAGGGTCGGAGCCCATACCTTGGCGCACCAACTCAATATCGGCATCTAAACGCTCTGCCAAGTTGGATAATTCATTCATAAACGATATTTTGGTTGCCAACATTGCGTTGGCAGCGTATTTAGTTAATTCTGCGGATGGTATATCCATTACAATCAAACGCTCATGATTGCGATTAAATGGCGCATATAAGGAGCGCAACAAAGTAACCGCACGATCATCATCGGCGCCAATAATAACTCTATCCGGTTTCATAAAATCTTCGATCGCAGCCCCTTCTTTTAAAAACTCTGGGTTAGAGGCAACACTAAAATCAATAGTCGAACCACGCTCATCAAGTTCTGATTGAATTACTGCGCGAACCTGTTCCGCCGTCCCTACTGGCACTGTCGATTTGGTGACGATCACTCGATAATCTTGCAGATTTTGTCCAATCGATTTTGCCACTGCTAGTACATGGGACAAATCGGCTGAACCGTCTTCACCCGGTGGCGTACCTACGGCGATAAATATAATCTGTGCATGCTCTACGGCTTCCTCAATCTTGGTTGTAAACTGCAATCGGTTTTGAGCGACCCCACTTTTAACCAGATTTTTCAACCCTGGTTCGAAAATGGGTATTCGCCCATCTATCAATAGATCGATTTTTTCCTGGTCGGTATCCACGCACAACACTTGATTCCCCACATCTGCAAAACAGGTGCCGGTAACCAAGCCTACATAACCAGTGCCAACAATAGAAATATTCATAAATGCTCAATAGAAACGCAATACAACGCCCAAAATCATGTGTGTAATAATAGACTATTACTGCTGCTTTTGCGTCACAAATAATGGGTGTAACAGTCCGCCCATGGCACCATCTAATAGCGATTTCAAACGCATTAATATCGCCACCGATAAACCTAAGGCTGGTGAGTAGCCCATCAATTGTAAAACGTTAATATACGCGAATTCCATTAAACCGATATTACCTACCGATAGTGGAATATTCATAATCAGCATAATTATCGGAGTAGCGACTAGAATATCAATGAATGCCACATTTGCTTCAAATACTAGAGCGGTCACATAGACATTTAGTACCGCCACCAAGTAGAACACAATAGAGTTTATAAAAGCCCAAACTAAGGCACCACGTCGCTCTTTATAGCGGCCTATTGATAACATTAATTTATCTAACTTAGTAAAAAGTCTAGCGGCGATCGGAAAGCGCATTTGTAAACCAGTGCTAATCGATTCATAAATCCTGGAATCAATTACTATCCAAGCAATCACAGCTAATATCGCGGTAAACGCAATTAGACTAATTATGACGAAATCAACATTAAACACTGACAATTGACTTAACACGGCCAAACCAGCCGCTAGCAATAAAACTAACACCCCGGTGTAACGCTCTACAAAAACAGATGCTAAGGCATCAGCTTGCCGCCCTGAAAATTTGCCTAGTTCATAAGAACGAACTACGTCTCCACCGACGCTAGTCGGCAAAAACAAATTATAGAATTGGCCGATCAAATAATAGGAAAAGATTCGCCAATAACCTGCATTTAGATGCTGTGACTGGGTGAGCATAAACCACTTAAAAGCACTGACCATATTGATCAAAATACCCACCGCCACTGACAACAAGAGATACCTAAAATTAGCCCCTGTTAGGGTTTCGATGAAGGTCGCCCTACCCGGTTCTGAAAATAGCCCCACTTGCCAAAAAACCAATGCTAGCAAGGCAATAGTGGCAAAAATTTGAGTAACTTGGAGAATGGACTTATTCAAGGTGGGAATTGTGCTGTTTTTAGCGGTTTTTGGGTATTTTTATGTCACTTTTCGCTAATTGTAACTGGGATTCATGGCGCAAAGTAAGTATTATGCGCGTCATTTTGTAACAGACAGGTTTATAACAGCAATGACTACAGCATCGGCGCGACACATTCTAGTGTCTTCTGAACAAGCGTGCTTGGATATTCAAGCGAAAATTAATACTGGCGAAACCACTTTTGAAAGTGCAGCCGCTGAGCACTCTCAATGCCCCTCTGGCAAACAAGGTGGTGACTTAGGCAGCTTTGGTCCGGGCATGATGGTGCCTGAATTTGACCAAGTTGTATTCAACGAAGAAGTAGGAAAATTGCACGGACCAGTACAGACACAATTTGGCTACCACTTGCTTGAAATTACTAGTCGAGACTAGATAGGACTAATTTTTCGATCAAGAATACGTCAAAAAGCGCATCTTTCGATGCGCTTTTTTTATGTTAGGAGATAACTTAGATAATAACGTCGTCGAAAATAACGTCGTTTAGGCTATCCGCCCATTGTTAGAACTATTGCGCCGCTGCAATCTGTGATGAACAAGTATCATTTATGCAATTCACTGTGATGTTGTCAGACTTGTCAATTTTACAACTAACAAGCGATGAGTCACCACCGTCATTTGGCACAATTTTAATTTTTGAGTGGAACACACCTTGTCGAAATTTCATATTTCGTGATTTAACGCTCTTAATATTGTCAAACTGTTCCATTACCTGTGCTTTGCACGCACTATAACGTTGAGCATCAGTACTATACTGACCCGCATAGCTTGCAAATGGCAATATAAGCGCGACCGTAACTAGACCTATTGAAGGTAAAAGCTTAAGTGATGTTTTCATAATTTAGCTCCGAAAAAATATATTTAAATGAAAAATAGATTGTTAGTAAAAACGTTTACCTCAATCCAGTTGGTAGTAATTTCACTTAAACAGCAGATTAGTTCTGCCGAAACTTTGCTAAATTATGCCGAATTTTAAAATTCGGTCGCTTTTTTAAGTTTTCGATAGCCTCTCAGCACGGTATTTGGTTGGCGACACGCCAAAATGCTGCTGAAAAGCCGTATTAAAGGATGAAATCGACCGAAAGCCAACGTCTAAGGCAATACTCAAGACGGGGATTCGACTATCTTCTTTAAGCTTTTGGCCTGCTTCTTCAATACGGTAACGATTAATAAATTGATTGAAATTGCGATAACCCAATTGCTGATTGATTTTGCCACGCAGTTGATATTCTGGCACGTTTAATAAGTCGGCCAGACCCGCTACCCGTAAATCGTGATCTGCGTACAATCGTTCATTGCGCATTCGCTCTAAAAGTTCGGTGATCAATGGGTCATGCTGTTTTTCAGTATCCGGTAATAGTTTCTCAGAATCTACTAATTGCATCCCAGGATACAGTTTTAAAAAAAAGTAATTGAAAACGAGTAGTAACACAAAATCGATGCCAGCGGTAACTGCATTCAAGACCTCAGGCGTATTAAAACCTGTGATTACTTCCGCCGCGAGCGACATAAAAATAAGACTCGCCAACGCGGCAATAAATATGTGCCTAAACTGTGACCGCGACAACACTAGATCTTGATCTCGCCCTCGCCAAACAACATTAAGAGCCATCATTACAATACCAACCTTGAATATCTGAAACCAGATCGGCGCATCGGGCAGCTGAATGTCGTAATAGGTAAACCACAGTGAACCTAGAATCGAAGCACTCGTAACCAATATAATCCAAGTTGGACAGTAACAAGGGTCTTCAAAAATAAACCAAACAAACAACAACAACAAACTCGGAACAATACTAGGGAGTAACCACAGATAAGTGCTGTGATTCATTGGCGACATATAAACTTGTGCTAATGGCAAGACCAAATACCCAATACAACCAATTGACAAAAGCACACCAGTAATACGCAACCGTATTGGGTTACTGGAAAATAAAATCTGCACCAAGAATAGAATGATCTGCGAGGTCGCTAGTAAGCGAAAGACAATATTGGCAATTTCCATGACCATAGTGTGCCATAGTTGATCGTGACTTTCTCTTTTTAACCCTTATCCCATTGGAGTAAATCTAGTCAGTTATTATTCTTACGCGATGACAAATATGCTAATCAAAATTGTGTTACTGGTAAGTGCGCCTATTGTGGCTTTGGTAGGAATACAAATAATCGTTCATAGCACGTGCCTTGTTATGCATCGCGTAAACGATATTGGCACGCCTATTTTTCTTCCAACGCTCATCATAAATAACTTCACTTTTATTACGCATCGTAAAATTCTTATTACCCATCACGATATGAGAATTTGCATGACTTACATTTATCTTGTCTAACGCTGCCAGACCAAGGCTCTCAAATTGATTGTGCAAAAAATCATCAACGTTATTGCAAAATATATCATAGAGATTTAGCTGAAAACTTAGTGTGGATTTTTCTAAATAGTTGATCATTTCGGAACACTCACCCAGCCACCAATTAAAGCTTCGATAGTTTGCTAGGATAGAATTATTGGTGTTAGTTTTATTAGCAATAGATGTCGAAAAATTACGAACATCTTTGACCGCAAATATAATAGAAAATTCCTTTTCGCTGATTCCTAGATCTATTCTATTTTGTGCTAGCAACTTAAGTGTTGCCAATGACTTTGAGGAATCCACTAAGACCGTTTCTTGAGGGTAGTTCTCTTTTGTATGGTCAAAGAGTAATTTGTATTTTGCTAAAGTCGGTTGCTTAGAATGTTGCCCCGACAGATGAGCTAAACTCTTCCAAAACTCGCAATCGCTCCAATCTTCTCCACAAGAACACAAACTCACATCGGGATAGTCGCCCCAGGTTCGAAAATAATGTTCCATATGGCTGTTAGAAAAAAAGGAAGCGACTTCTCCCAGAGCAAGAATATTCGGATGTTGCCCTAGTAAGTGGCTCACCAAAGTAGTTCCACTGTGTTCTAATCCTAAAACATAGACAAATTTCATTAGCGATTATTGGCCACTAAAACTAATGATGATACGCGCTACTGCAAATTGATAATCGACAAACACAAATAAACAGCAAACATTATTCAGCAGATACTAAGTTCCATGGATCTAAAACCTTATACCCAGCAATAGAGCTACTATTTACGTCAAGAATCGCAATTATGTTTTTTTGTTTGCCTTCCACAGGCAACCATTTTTTTCCATTCGATTCAGTTTCATTCTGCAAATCAACATGGCGCGAAAAACCTTTACTTGCCATTACCACTTCAGTTTTATAAGGCTCATACACACGATATAACTCCGGTATGCGGTCAATATCGGCACCACCTTGCATGGCTTGTAACGCTATATCGGTTGCTCTTTCACCCACCGGCGATTCAGCGTAAACTTTCTTTGGTCTATCAAAAATACCCACTAATAAATTTTTATCCTGAATTTTTGATGTATCTATCTCAACCAATCCAACAACCTCAAAACGATCTTTAGCAAACACTAGCCAGGCAGGTCTCTCAGAGTAAATAACGTGCCCACCATAGATAAGCGCCGCTATTTGTACCAATCCGATTAGAGTCAAATCAAATTTCAAACCTTTTTTGCCAGCCTTGAAAACCACCAAGGTCAATAATGGGCCTAACACTATATCGATACCGGCCATTAGGTAAACGATATCGCCAACGCCCTCGGTAATATTAAAGGGATAGGAATACCAAATAAAAAAAACAAAGGACAAAAAGATTGAAAAAGCGAACACACTAATTAATAAGTGTGTTAACGCTGCTTTAACTCGACTCAATTAGGATTCCTCACGGAGGTTCGATACAGGCTGATTTTGCAAATAAATGTAGCTAAAGCTTAAATGAAAAGCAATACACCAATACTCTCGTTATTAGAATTTAGCAGTGCTCGCCCATTTCACTATTTCATAAAACCTAAATTTTTAACGTTAAAATTACGCAGATTAGGCAATATTTGATTTTGCTCTGCTGCTGATAAACCCATCCAACTCGCAAGTGTTGCGCCGTATTGGGCAACCGATATTTCTGGGATAATACGCCCTGCAAAATCACCTCCGCTGCTTGCATCATTAGGATTATTCACCGCGGAAAAACTCGGGAACTCGCCAACAAATTTACCGCCATCTACTGCGCCTCCCATTACAAATGCATGACCGCCCCAGCCATGATCGGTACCATCACCATTACTGGTCAACGAGCGACCAAAATCTGACGCGGTAAAAGTGGTGACAGTATTACTCTTATTGAGGTCATCGATGGTCGCTTGAAATTTACTTAAACCTGCGTCTAGTTCTGCGAGCAATAACGGCATGCGTTCATTTTGATTGCTGTGGGTATCCCACCCTCCTAGCCCAACAAAAAATATTTGCCTATTCATATTTAATTGCTCACGTGCCGAAATTAATCTCGACACTAGATGAAGTTGGCGTTCAAATTCGGTTCGAGGTGCAAACCCACCTAAAGGATGAGCCGCTAAAGCCGCTGATAAACCACCGGTAGTATCAATTGCACGAGTAATGCTATTTGCGATTTCATTCTCAAACGGTGACGTCTGCGTTTTCGCTTGGGCTAGTAAAGAACCGAGAACATTACTCGTTCGGCGCGAACTTAAATGACCCTGCATCAGCGCAATGGCGGCTGTTGAGTTCAAAGTAATATAGTTTTCCTGCACATTATTTAACCATGCATTTGAGCCGTTAATTGATACTGAGGTAGCTATTGCGGCACTGGGATTACAATTAGCCACAGCTTGTGCTATGGAACCGCCCCATCCTAAAGTTTGGGTCAAACTACCACTACCAGTCTGCCAAAGTTGTTGTTGCGCGTTATGTGCAAACAAACTTTGTGGCAGCTGTGATGATGTACTAAAGCTGGCTGGCGTGGTCGGCCTAATTAAATTACCCACGTTAGCAACCACTGCCAATTGATCATTTAGATAGCGGCTGTGTAAAGTGGGTAAAGCGCGATTAAAACTAAATTCTCCAAGAACAGGATCACTCGCACTCAGCAATTGATTACTCGGGACGCCTATCGCTCCTCGGGTGGCGGCATATTCATCAAATTGATTGCCACCAGGAATAACGAAATTAAACGTATCAGCACCACCAAACAGAAATACACAAACCAGTGTCTTCGGTTGACTAGCATTACAATCAACAGCATAAGCACCTGAAGATGCCATTGCGCCAACTGCTGGCGCATATTTCAAAAAAGGTAAGGCGCTGGTATGACGAAGAAAAGCACGGCGTGAAAGTTTCTTATTCCCAGTCATATTCGTTCAG
>CAZJWW010000105.1:0-9734 GCA_964549895.1 uncultured Gammaproteobacteria bacterium | reverse complement strand
CGTATGAATTTGAGCGCGTATGATTGGAAAAACGAGTAAATCCAAAGCAGGGGGTGCGATATCCTTTATTTTTGGCCTTGTTTTTTTATTGTCTGGGCTTGGTGCCGCTTACGCCATTTTTGGCAAGATGACGCTAAACTATTTTAGCTCTTCTGACTGGCAAAAAGTACCAGCCTCGATTTCATCATTGAAGCTAAAACAAAATTCAAACGATACCTCCAGCGTTAAAGCTGAATACGTTTATTATTTCCAGGATGTTGAGTTTCAAAGTGACGCAGTCGCACTTAGCAACGCAAATGATAACATTGGGTCTTATTGGCAAGACCTCTATACAAAACTACGACAAGAAAGAGCTAACGACAGCGTAATGGCATGGGTAAACCCCGCTCATCCAAGTGAAGCGTTTCTCGACCGAACTTTTCGCTGGGCGAACGTGGCCTTTGGTTCATTGTTTCTCCTTATGTTCGGTGGCTTTGGACTTTTGTTTATGTGGGCTTCCGTGAAGGCTGCTAAATCTGAAGATCAGATAATAAGTGAGGCAAGAATTCATGGTATCAGCGCCAATGAAAAAAGTGGTTACTGGTTTCTTTTTTGGTTTGGCAGTATTTTTTTTCTGATGGGCGCTTTTTTTCTAATATTAGCGTTACCCAGTATTTTAAACGAAGGAGAATACGCAGCTTTGTTTACTTTGCTGTTTGTGGTGATAGGCGCAGGGATTATGATCTTTTCCTATGGGGGTCAACAACGTTACAAAGTTATTGGCCCCACTCCATTGTATCTCGATCCATTGCCTGGTTCTATTGCCGGCCAGATTGGTGGCAAATTCCATGTTGCTTCTAATTCAAAGAATACTCCTATCTCTGTTACATTAACGTGTAAGAAAAGAGTTAAATCAGGGAAGAACACGCGCACAACTTTGCTCTGGCAGAAATCGATGCAAGCCTATGTTGAACAAACGGGCAGAGGAATGAGCGTTCGTTTTCTGTTTGACTGCCAGAAGGACTTGCCGGATTCAAGTTCTCCGTCAGTCGTTTGGGAAGTGCGCGCCGAAGGCACAATAAAGATTCAATCTAAGGCTATCAAACTAGAACGAAATTGGAATATACCCGTAGACAAAGCGCCAGCGACTTCTTCATCCATCGACATTCCTGAGAGGTTCTTACAACAACAAGAAGAACTAAGGTCGCAAGCAGCTAAAACAGACGCGGCTTGCCTCATAAAATTCAATCAACAAGGTAGGTTTTTAGAACTCGAAAGCCTTAGTGAACGGCCCTTAGGTGCTGGATTTGGCGGCATTTTAATTGGCTTACTATTTGGTGGCATCGGGGTGTTCACCATTGGTCAAGATTGGTGGCCGGGCTATATTTTTGCTGCCGTTAGCGGGGTGATTATTTGCGCGTCCATTTTTTTGCTTGGTCGTGGCATCGAAGTAAAAGTGGATACCTCAAGACGAGTTCTCCATATGCGCAGAAATTGGTTTGGGATCGTGCTCTATCAACGAGAGGTGATGTTATTTGATCCTTCCCAGTTTACCATCAAGAAAACATCCTCAACCTCGACCAACAAAAATTTGATGGAGTACTTCAAGGTTCAAGTGAAGGACAAAGAAAAACAGGTGCTGGTTGCCGAGGGCATCAAAGGCAAAGACGTTGCACAAGCACTGATGAATGGCATTATTGAGCAAGCGTTTCCAATGCGATTTTGAGTGGCTTGTTTATGTCAGTCATGGAAATGCAGCCGCGGTATAAATAAGCGGCGTAAAAGGCTAAAACAAACCGTCGATCTGACCTTCGTCATTGATGTGAATCGCTTCCGCCGACGGTACTCTTGGTAGCCCTGGCATAGTCATGATTTCTCCACAAATGGCCACGATAAAGCCTGCTCCAGCCGATAATCGCACCTCTCGAACTGGTAATGTATGGCCAGTTGGCGCACCTCTTAGGTTAGGATCAGTACTAAAGCTGTATTGGGTTTTTGCCATACAGACCGGTAAGTCTCCATAACCTTGGCCTTCCCATTCTCTTAGCTGATTGCGAATTTTTTTATCGGCAATGACCTCATCGGCTCGATAGATGCGCTTAGCAATCGTTTCGATTTTCTCAAACAACGGCATATTGTCAGGGTAAATGGGTGCAAAACTGGCCATATCTGAATCAGCAATTTCGGCTACCCGTGTTGCCAATTCTTTGGAACCTTCAGAACCAAATTCCCAATGTTTAGAGACAATAGCTTCAGCGCCTTGGCTGGCCACATAGTCTTTTATCGCTTGTACCTCAGCGTCGGTGTCCGTCACGAAATGGTTTACCGCTACAACGACCGGGACACCAAACGATTTTAAATTCTCGATATGACGACCAAGGTTCGGGCAACCATCTTCAACAGCTTTTACGTTCTCAGGACCCAAATCCGCCTTGGCGACACCGCCGTTCATCTTCATGGCACGCACTGTTGCTACTAACACCACTGCGCTTGGTGCAATACCGGCTTTACGGCATTTGATGTTCATGAATTTTTCGGCCCCGAGATCCGCTCCAAAGCCGGCTTCTGTTACAACGTAATCAGCAAGTTTCAAAGCGGTGGTGGTAGCCACCACTGAGTTACAACCGTGCGCAATATTTGCGAATGGACCACCGTGTACAAACGCGGGATTGTTCTCTAGAGTTTGTACTAAATTAGGTTGCATTGCCTGTTGCAGTAACACGGTCATTGCGCCATCGGCTTTAATATCTCTAGCATAAATGGGGCTTTTATCGCGGCGATAGGCCACAATAATATCGCCGAGACGTTTCTCTAAATCTTTGATGTCTAAGGATAAACATAGAATCGCCATAACTTCTGAGGCGACTGTTATATCAAAGCCCGTTTGCCTAGGAGCTCCGTTAGCCACGCCGCCCAAACTGGTCACGACATCGCGTAGAGCGCGATCATTCATGTCGAGCACCCGACGCCAAGTTACGCGGCGCTGATCAATTTCGAGCTCATTGCCCCAATAAATATGGTTATCGATCATCGCTGACAAGAGATTGTGCGCCGAGGTAATTGCATGGAAATCACCAGTGAAATGCAAGTTCATGTCTTCCATTGGAACCACCTGCGCGTTACCACCACCAGCGGCACCGCCTTTCATTCCAAAACAGGGGCCAAGTGAGGCTTCACGAATACAGATAGCGGCCTTTTTACCAATCGCGTTTAGGCCGTCACCCAAACCAACTGTGGTGGTTGTTTTACCCTCGCCCGCAGGAGTGGGGTTAATGGCCGTGACTAAAATCAACTTACCATCATCTTTACCTTTCTGAGCATTAATAAATTCAGCGGAAACCTTTGCTTTGTCGTGGCCAAACGGAAGCAGGTGTTCGCTTGGAATATCCAGCTTTGCACCAATCTCCTGAATCGGTTTTTTGTTTGCTTCACGAGCGATTTCAATGTCGGTTTTGTAAGCCACGGGAGCCTCCTAAAATAAATATAATTCGTGTGGATAAAAGAATCTTAAAACAAGGTGTCAATGTTCGATTAATCTGGGTCTAAATAATAATGTTCAATAATGCACAAGCTTGGCTAGATATTTTTAACGCGTAAACTCTTATTGTTAGGGTAAGCGAGCATAAGACCTTATATAAAATGCTACTGGTCTGGCTATTTTAAAACTGTTCTACTAGCGACACAAAAATCACGTTTACACATAGGTTGTGGTTACAATAGACAATGTCGTATTCAGGCTATTCATAGTGTTTGTTTTAGCTTAGATTAGAATCATTGTCACCATTGTTGAGCCAGAATGGCTGCCTAGAATTATTAGGAGTAAATGATTAAATGAAGTCGCACGTAAAAGCTCTTGTAGTCGGTGGTGGCGCTGTGGGCGCAGGCATTGCATATCATTTGGCAAAATACGGCTGGGAAGACGTGATGCTGGTCGAACGTGATGAGCTAACCTCGGGTTCCACATGGCATGCAGCGGGATTGCTGCCGCTGTTCAATATGGGCTATGCCACCACGCATTTACATGATTATTCGGTCAATTTTTACAAATCTCTCGAGGCTGAAACGGGGCTTAACGCGGGGTTTTCAGTAGTGGGCAATTTGCGCATGGCGCAAACCAAGGAGCGCATGGATGAATTTATGCTTTATGGTTCAACGGCCGAAACCGTGGATATTCCCTATGAACGCTTAAGTCCTGCGCAAATCAAGGAACGCTGGCCGCTGATTCATACTGACGATTTAGAAGGCGCTATCTATCACCCAACTGACGGTTACATTAATCCAGCCGACGTCACTATGGCAATGGCTAAGGGTGCTCGTCAACGCGGAGTAACTATAGAACGCAAGTGGCAAGTTGATGGCTACGAATGGACTGGTTCTGAATGGAAAGTCACGTGCACAAAAATGGTCGATCAAGGTGGTAATCTGGTGCCTTCCGAAGAACAAGTTGTGGTGACCGCCGAGCATGTAGTGACGGCGACGGGTAATCACGCGCAACGTACCGCCAAATTGCTAGGTATAAAAACACCGGCGATTGTCGTTGAACACCAATTCATTGTTACTGAAGTAGACCCTGCATTGCAGGCTTGGCGTGCGGCAGGTAATTCCGAGCATCCAGTTATTCGTGACGCCGATGCGCAGTCGTATGTTCGTGAAGAACGCGGTGGTTGGATCCTAGGGGTCTACGAAAAAAATGCGCCTGCGCGGTTTGAGCATGGCGTACCCGATTCGTTTCGAGCCGATTTATTTCCATTGGATTTAGAACGCATTGAAGCGCAGTACATGGCCATGATTCATAGAATGCCGTCGTGCGAGAACAGTGGTTTGAAGGACGATTTTAATGGCCCTATTTGTTACACACCTGATGGCAACCCCTTGGTAGGGCCAGCGCCAGGCTTGCGAAATATGTGGTTGGCCGAAGGTTTTAGTTTTGGCATTACCGCGGCGGGCGGTGTTGGTAATTATCTCGCGCAGATGATGGTTGAAGGTGAAGCCGAAATTGATATGGCGTCACTCGACCCCAAGCGTTATGGCTCTTGGATGACCACCGAGTACGGTGCGCGTAAGAACGAAGAGTGCTACGATCATGTCTATATTTTGCATCACCCAGATGAAGAACGACCAGCGTGCCGGCCGCTAAGAACGTCACCCGCTTACGATAGGCAAAAAGCCGCTGGCGCCCAGTTCGGAAATGTTAACGGCTGGGAACGACCTAATTATTTTGCTCCCGAAGGGTTTGATGATGAAGCGTCACGATCATTTCGCCGCGGTGGTTGGTGGCAATACGCCGTGGAAGAGGCCAAAGCTATTCGCGAAGGGGTTGGCTTGATTGATGCTACGGCGTTCACTAAGCATGTTGTTAAAGGCCCTGGCGCAACGCAATTTTTAGATTGGTTTACTTGTAATGGGCTGCCTAAGATTGGCCGCATCAATTTGACTTATGCGCTAACAGCAGCAGGTACCACGCGGACCGAATACACCATAGTACGCAACGGTGAAAACGATTACTACTTAGTCTCGGCGGGCGCTTGGACTGCCTACGATGCTGATTATTTACGCAAAGCAGCAGAAGATAAAGTCGCTGAGTTTGGTTATATAGAAGTTCATGACGTGACCACTCAATGGGGTGTGTTTGCGATTGCCGGGCCCAAATCGAGAGATGTGTTAAACGAAGTTATAGTCGATGCAGAACCGTCTACCGCCTTATCAAATAAACGTTTTCCATGGTTGTCTGCGCGTAAGATTGAGCTGGGCATGTGCCCCATTAATGCTATTCGTGTGGCTTACACCGGTGAACTGGGTTGGGAGTTACACCACCCAATTGAAATGCAAAATTATTTGTATGATTTACTTCTTGAAGCGGGTGAGAAGCACAGCATGAAACTGGTAGGTGCTCGTGCGCAAAACTGGTTACGCCAAGAAAAATCATACCGAGCATTTGGTACCGAGCTTGGGCGTGACGCTACACCAGCCGAAGCCGATCTGCCGCGTTTTATAGATTTGTCAAAAGAGTTTCATGGCAAAGAAGAAATGCAGGCTATAGGCATACGATTTAAATGCGTGACCTTGTTGATTGACGGGCCAGACGATGCCGATCCATGGGGTCGCGAAGCACTCTATCATGACCAGCAGCGAGTAGGGCGTTTGACGTCAGGTGGCTATTCTGTGGCGTTTGAAAAGAGTATAGGTATGGGCTATTTACCACCTGAAATCGCGGTGGTTGGTACTCAGCTTAAAGTAAAGATGCTAGGCGAATTATGGAACGCAGAAGTTGTGCACGACAGCCCATACGATCCTAAAAATGAAACAATTCGTAAAGACAGTTAATAAATGGTATTCCGTAAGCAAATAACTTATAAAAATAAGCATACAAAGAGGATTAGAAAATGAGTGATGAGCAAGATGATTTAGACTTAAACGAATTAGACAATAAAGAGCTGGTGGAACAGATTCAAGACGATCTGTACGACGGTCTAAACGAAGAAGTTGCAGAAGGCGTGCAGATATTGTTAGACCGTGGCATTGATGCCAATGAAGTACTGGGTGAGTCCTTAGTTGGCGGCATGAAGGTCGTCGGCGAAGATTTTCGTGACGGTATTTTATTTGTACCTGAAGTGCTCAAATGCGCGGGCGCTATGAAAAGTGGAATGAAGTTATTGCGACCAATTTTAGCCAATAGCTCAGTGGATATATCCATGGGTAAGTTCGTCATTGGTACGGTTAAAGGCGATATTCATGATATTGGTAAAAACTTAGTAGGCATGATGTTAGAAGGTGCCGGTTTCGAAGTGGTCGATTTAGGCATTAACAATCCAGTCGAAAATTACTTGGATGCCTTAGATGAGCACAAGCCCGTGATTATGGGCATGTCGGCGTTATTAACTACCACTATGCCGTATATGGGCGTAGTGATTGAAGAGATGGATAAACGAGACCTTATGAAAGAGTTTCACGTCATGGTCGGTGGTGCACCGCTTAATCAAGAGTTCGCTGATGCCATTGGTGCACCTGCTTATGGCCGAGATGCCGCGCGTAGTTCTGAAATGGCCACTCACCACGTCATGGATAATCGTTAACGAGTAATTTCGCGCGAGGAAAGTCTGATGTTAGCACTGCATAAAAAGCACTTGGAATTGGAGTTAAATACCCCAGCGCCAGCCGTGTTTCATTATGTTTGGTTACGAGACAATTGCCGATGTCCAGAATGTCAGCACCCAGATACTCATGAGCGCATCCTAGTAACGTCTGAAATCATAGATGATATAGCGCCGGTTGATGCAAAGTTAAACGAAACTCAAGATACCTTGTTGGTTGAGTGGAACCAATCCTCGCATCATAGTGAATATTCCTTAAGCTGGCTGCAAGAGCATAATTACAGTAATGAGGCATTTAATATTGATCCCGCAGCGGGTGAGATTACGTTGTGGGGCAAAGAGCTAGAGCAGAGCATTCCCACATTTGACTATCAATCTTTAAAAGATGATCCTCAAACCTTATTGGATTGGTGTTGTGCGGTACGCGATTACGGACTAACGATTGTGAGAGGCGCACCACTGATCGAGGGTGAAATAGAACGCTTCGCCGAATTCGTGGCTGTAGTTCGTGAAACTATTTACGACCGATTGCACAACGTGCGAGCCACGCCCGGCGAATACAATGCTTACAATGTAGCTTCCACCTCCTTAGAGTTAAAACCGCACACCGATATGCCCAATTACAATAATCCGCCCGGCGTGCAGATGTTTCATTTTTTGGTTAATGAGAGTGAAGGTGGCGAAAGTACCGCCGTCGATGGATTTAAGGTAGCGGCTCAACTCAAGCAGGAAGACCCGCAAGCCTATGAAATCCTAGCTACCACGCCGGTGACATTTCGGATGGACAGTGCGCGCGGCGACATACTCGGTAGCAACCCCTTGCTCACTTTGGATACACAAGGCACTCTAAAAGTATTCCGTTTTTCAAATCAATTAGCACAGCCCAGTAATTTTTCGCCAGACAGAGTTGAAGCTTTCTATCATGCTTATCGTAAGCTCGGTAAGTTACTCGAGACCCCTGAAAACAAAATTCAGTTCAAGCTCGGCACTGGTGACATTATGGTTACAAATAATTTGCGTGTGCTGCACGGGCGCAATAGTTATGACCCGGCTTCCGGCGATAGACACTTGCAATTGTCCTATATGGATATGGACGACGTAATGAGTCGTATTCGCATGCTACTCAGAGAGCAAGCAGCCGCTTGATTGTTGGAGAGATATGATGAAAACAGTCGACTTTACTCGAATGGAGCAGGGCACTAAAGAAGAATATGCCTTCCTTGATCATCTTGAAGATGAGTTCAAACTTGGCTTAGTTGATCGTTTGATGTCGGCTCTACAGCAGCTCGAGAACTCCTTATCGGGGTATAAAATTTCTCGCCTAGAGCATGTGCTACAGGCGGCTACCCGCGCACACCGAGCTGGTGAGTCTGAGCAAATGGTGGTTGCCGCTTTGCTGCATGACCTTGGTGATGACCTAGCACCTTACTCTCATAGTGAAATGGCCGCCGCTATATTGAGGCCCTTTGTCAGTGAAGAGATTTACTGGGTAGTAAAACATCATGGCGTTTTTCAGATGTATTACTACGCGCACCATTCTGGTGGTGATAGAAATGTTCGTGACCAATTTAGAGGGCATAAATATTACGATACGGCCGAGCGATTCTGTCACGAATACGATCAAAACTGTTTTGACCCAGAATATCAATCGGAATCATTAGAGTTTTTTCGACCCATGCTCGAAAGAGTCACCGCAAAACCACTGGCTTTTGATGCAGAGCACCAAGCGCGTTACGGTGATACAAAATGAGTATTAGCAAAAACAGTGCTGCAAATAAGCGCTTAGTACTAGGCTGTGGAGCCTTGGTGCATGATTTAGTGGCGCTGATTAAACAAAATCCAGCTGTAGATGAAGTGGTTGACCTCCAATGCTTGCCGGCCAAATTACACACCACCCCTCAGTTAATTGCAGGCGAAGTAGAAAAAGTGTTGGCCAAGCGCGCTAATGATTATAGCGATGTTTTCGTTGCCTACGCAGATTGTGGCACCGTGGGTGAACTGGACAAGGTATTAGATAAATATAATGCACAGCGTATCGAAGGCGCTCATTGTTATGAGTTTTTTGCGGGTACTGAGGCTTATCAAGAAATAGTTGATAAAGAGCTTGGTAGTTTTTTTCTGACCGATTACTTAGTAAGAAATTTTAAACGTTTAGTAATTGAAGGTTTGGGTCTAGATCGTTTTCCAGAATTGTTCGATGACTATTTTAAGCATTATAAAAAAATGGTGTATCTAGCGCAGACAGAAAATCCTGAACTGCAAGAATTAGCCAAACAGCACAGCGATGCATTTGGTTTAGAGTATGAATATCGCTTTGTGGGTATTCAGGGTCTCTCGCCCGTTGTCGAATCTATTTTTGCAACTGAGGTGGTCAATGTACCAACTTAGGCTTTTTGCAACTAAACATTCGCGTGCCTACGAGAAGTTTTATAACTTTGTTGAGCCATCGATTTTGAGAGTATTGGGATTTTTAAGTAAACGCTCTAACAATAAACTCGACGGGGTTATTACCAGCACCGAAAAACATCTCAAAGGCGCTTTATTCGATTGCAAAATGTGCGGCAACTGCGTGTTGTCCAGCACCGGCATGACCTGCCCGATGAATTGCCCCAAGACTATTCGCAATGGTCCTTGTGGTGGGGTGCGTGCGGATGGCAACTGTGA
>CAZJWW010000104.1:1115-9849 GCA_964549895.1 uncultured Gammaproteobacteria bacterium | reverse complement strand
AAGCTGTGCCCTTTAGGTAAATCTGGGTGCTCAAAATTTTGCTCAGCATCGTGAAAGCCCAAACGTTCCATAACAGCACGAGAGCGGGTATTCGCAACAGTGGTATATGACACAACTTCATCTAAACCAAGTTCATCAAACGCAAAGCGCAAAGCCTCCTGGCTCGCTTCAGTAGCATAGCCATTGCCCCAATGATCTTTTAGCAATCGCCAACCGATTTCGACACATGGCGAAAAAGGTAAATTTGCTTGCGGTTTATGCAAGCCTAAAAAACCAATAAATTCTTGCGTGCTTTTTAGTTCTAGCGCCCAAAAACCCCAACCTCTTTTTCTTATCAAAGACTCGCAACGACGCGCCAATTTATCACTTTGTTCTTGACTCAGAGGTTCGGGAAAGTATTCCATTACGTGCGGGTCTGCATTAAGCCGTGCAAACACAGGAAAATCTCGTTCTTGCCATTGCCGCAACTTAATTCGCTTGGTTTCTAACTCATATATCGCCATGGGATAACACTTTGTATTTAAGCGGGATCGAGGTCAAGATGATTTACCATGCGGATTACACATTTATTTGCTAACCTTAGTTAAAGCTAAATTAACGTGAAATACCCATTTGAACCTTTAGTTGAATAATTCGTACTAACTTATTAAGGTCAGAATTGCCATTTCGCGATTTGGTCATATTTTTAACTTACCACACAGGGCACGAAAATGAACACGTTGAAATTAATGCGTTTTAGATCAGTTATTGCACTTAGTATTCTCGCGGGATTTTTAGCTGCAACTTCCACCAATAGCTTTGCTGCAGGCGGCGGAGGAGGTGGTGGTGGCGGTGGTTTTGGAGGACTAAGCCAGAGTGCGCCAAAAGTTGACCCCGTTGTGAAGTACCAAGAAGGAGTAGAAGCCTTAAGCGCGGGTGATTATAAAAAAGCAGAACGAGCATTTAAAAAAGTGCTTTCGGTTACTAAAAAAGACGCCAATACCAATTACTTATTGGGGGTATCTTTAATGCGTCAGGATAAATTAAAAAAAGCGCGCAGACCTTTCGAGAAAGCAGTCAAATATGACAGTGACTTTGCTCTGGCTCGTGGCCATCTCGGCGCAGTATACCGAGCCACTAACAAACCTGAAAAAGCACAAGAACAACGAGATGCTCTATTAGAAATGCAATCGAAATGCGGTGACTGTGAAGACACTCAAAAGATCACTCAGGCGCTTCTTATACTCGATAATATTGATAAACCCAACGCCAGCATTAATTTTAGGATCAATGAGTCGCACGGGGACGCTGCATATCTAAACGCGGTCGCATATATTAACCGTGGAGATTATCACTCGGCGCTTGCGTCTTTATCTGAGTCCGCCAAAGTGTTTGGCCCGCATCCAGACGTGCTGACCTATCAAGGTTTTGCCAATCGAAAGCTCGGTAATAAAGATTTGGCCTTACAATATTACATGGCTGCATTAAACATCCAGCCAGAGCATCGTGGTGCCAACGAATATCTTGGTGAATACTTTGTTGAGATCGGTCGGCTTGATAAAGCCAAGCAGCAATTAGTTAAACTAGAGCAAATTTGTGATTTTGGTTGCGAAGAAGCAGAGGAATTACGAACCTGGATTGCAGACGCTTCGTAAGCACTTTTATATTCAAAGAGTCACGACCGCTATCACACGTATTTAGGACTATAAGTAAGGTGAAGGCTGAGGCCCTATTACAAACGCTTGTACTAGGGTCTGTTACGTGCGCGTTAACGATCGCAGTCTTTATAGTCGTTGACCATTCGGCTATGGCGGCCAATGAAGATCGAATGCCGAGAGAGTTAAATTGGGCTCCAATTAACGTCGACAAAAGCGAATTCCTAAATCAAACAAAGGCCGAGTGCATAAACCCTGAAGCTGAGCTAGAGGGTCTACAAGGTATTAAGCTGGGTCGACTGGCCTTTCAAAGCCCGCGATTGCTTGGTGGTCAAGCTTCCCGAATGGGCCTAAATTGCGCTTCTTGTCACCCCGCTGGCCGCAGCAATAGAGATTTTTTTATAGAACAAATTTCTTCGGCACCCGGAGATGCCGACGTTAGTCATGGTTTTCTTAGCAGTAAGGGCGGCAACGGTGATTTTAATCCAGTAGCAATTCCTGATTTAGCGAATCGCGCTGGTATGAAAATCAAAGACCGCCGCAGCGATGAATTTCGAACGCGATTAACTCAGTTAATTGAAATAGAATTCGATGGTCGCCCGCCACCAGACGCGGTCTTTGAATCGGTGAGATATTACCTTGAAAATACCAGTACCATTTTTTGCGCAAATCCAGAAGCGCTTAAAACTATTGATCTGGATCTTGACTGGCAAGAACTGTTGGACGGGGTTGCAATTGCCGAACAAGCAGTCAAAGCAAATGACCAAGACACTCTAAAATTTTCGATAGATGCTAGCCGTGCAAACTTAGAACGCATTTATCGGCGTTATGGCGCTGAACCCGTGGAGGCTCTTGATGCGCTGCTGATTGAACTCAGTCGATCATTAGAAAAAGTGACCAGTTTCGATAAACCCAAGGCGCAGGCCGACCATCTCGAGCTGTGGCTAGTTGATAGCCAAAAACTCTATGCACAGCTAGAGAGAAATCAACACCTTTCTTGGTACAACCCCAATATGGTTCGACAAAAACTAGATCAGATTTCAGTAGATTAATGAGCAGTGCAAATATAGTGATTCACACCGTATACCCTTTTTAAATTTATTATTAACCCAAACTACTTTGTGCCACAAAGCACGTCTTGAGAGGACTGTTCAATCGCTATCAAGTTATTTTCTGTCCAATAATAAAAACAACCAAGGCAAGCTTACACCCGATGTTGGTAGTGACGGCACATTAGTATTTAGTTGAAAAGCACCGATATCAGTGGTTGAATTTCTCGGTCTACCCAAAATATCTTCTGCCGGGGCGCCGCCCACGGCACTCGCTACTCCGATAGCTGCGCTATTTGCATCAATAGCGCCGTAACGCTCAACTAAGTCAATAAAAATCTCGCGAATGGACCTAAAACCGCCGGTGAATTGAGTGCCCGTGAAGGTGGGCAAATTGACTCTGTCGATAGCTGGCAATGAAGGGTTTCCAAGTATCGCATTTGCATCGTCGCTAACTCCTAACTGCTGCGACGAATCGGCTGGAATTGCGCTTCCACCGTTGTAATATAGATTGCTATTTAGCGTGAGCGAACTGAAACTGCCGGTCAAAGCCTCAAATACATCGGCGCCTACAAAACCTTCTGTACCCATGGAACCTGTAGGGTCTGACCAAATATTATTGCTTAGAATAATATTTTGATTGGCTCGATTGTCGCCCAATGCCAGCAGGCGTACAGCAAAATTGCGTGACGGTAAATCACCCACCACCGTGTTGTAACGAAACGTGATATCGCTAGACCCTTGCACGGTAAACGAACTGCGCATCATCACATCCGAATTGCCAATCATTAGGTTGTTTTCAACCAGCACATTTCGTGCCTCAAAGTTTGATGTTCCGTCCTCTCCTATGCGTACGAAGCTTTGCCCACTATTGCCCTGCCAATTAAAAAAAACATTGCGCTTTATATCTATGTTACTAGCGCCCAATACCCCGTCACTATTAGCATTGCTGTCTTTCACCACAATAAAAGAACTGGTTTCTGACTGCGGCGTACTATTAAAAAACACGTTGTCTTGCACGATAACATTTGAAACACTGTTGATATCAATATGTTCATCACTGCCGCGTTGGTTATAAAATATATTACCTTCAATCAATACGTCGCTTGCGCCATTGTTGACTTTGAGTAAATCATTATTGGTACTGTCATGAATAATATTGTTGCGCAACGTAACATTAGCGGCTGCTCCATTGGTGTTTTGAATCTGCATCACTAAGGCACTGGTATTGTTTGGCTCATGCGCAATATCAAAGCCTTCTAGAGTGATGCCCTGACAACTAAAACAGATCACAACAGCGCCGCCATCATGGCGAAGCCTCGCTTGATAAGGCTCCGTAGAACGTACTAGCACTGCACTTGTGAACTGCTGATCCAATCGCACTCGTCCGGAGTAAGTTCCCGGCGCTACCTCAATAGTAGCCCCGTGACCGACCTGATCGATCGCAAACGAAATTGTTGCCCAAGGATTGCTGACTGAACCACCAGAAACCACATCGTTGCCGTCAACTGCCACATAAAAAGTCTGGGCGAAAGATCGCAGGGGAAACAGGGTAAGAAATATACAGAGTATGAGAAGTCTGCTATTGAAAATATAGTTCATTATCACGTTAACCAATATTGCAATATCACTAGCATAAGCCATTAATACAGCTTGATGCGTGGCCTAAACTTTTATTTAGGCTATCTATCCTTCGACCTCACCCTTATTCTTTATGCAAAGAATGCCCTTGCAGTACTAATTCGTTCGACCGGACTTTTTTTCTTTTGCGAACGGATAAAGCAGTTTAAAAGCGCGCTTACATTAAGTTACCGGACCTAAACTTAACTCTAAATACTAAGAACAATCGTTGCTAAATTAAGCAACAAAGGCACTGGAAACAGTCGC
This sequence comes from uncultured Gammaproteobacteria bacterium, assembly GCA_964549895.1. Classification (GTDB taxonomy): domain Bacteria; phylum Pseudomonadota; class Gammaproteobacteria; order Arenicellales; family Arenicellaceae; genus Arenicella. The sequence goes on along the minus strand of CAZJWW010000104.1, from coordinate 5,279 downwards.
GCTATACAATTTTTCTTTACAAAGGTATGATTATATTTCGAATTCAAAGGAGGTTATTCATGTTCTCAATTAGACTCACCCTTACGCTATTCACTGCAGCAATTATCAGTTTATTGCCGATTAATAGTAATGCTTCTGACCTCAATTTCATTCAATCATCACCCGTGGGGAGCTGGCAGCTGCGCGAAGACACTACAACTAACCACAAAGGTAAACAAACAGTGACCCTCATTCGTACCTCGATGGTAGGTAAAGAGCAACGCGGCAATGAGCAATACTATTGGGTAGAAATGGAAGTCGAGTCTTTCAAAGTAAGCAAGAAAGGCAAACGCAAACAAAAAGGCGACAAAATGATTGTTAAATCACTAATGTCTGCCAGTCTATTCTCCAGTGACCCTGCAAATGCTATTAACAATATACGAGGATTTGGTAAGGAGCTGATCATTCAACCGGGTAAAGGCGACCCCATGGTCATTCGTGAATCCGGTGGCTTTTATGCGGGCTTAATGAAAAGCCTTGGTACGGAAATGAAATATGATTTCAATGAATTGGGCAATGAGAATATTTCTGTGCGGGCGGGAGAATTCAGCACTCAAAAACTTCAGGGCACTGGATCAACCGAAATCAATACGGTGATTAGTAAAATTAAAGTAGATAGTGATACCAGTTCATGGATTTCAAATAAAGTACCGTTTGGGGTAGTGAAATCGCAAGGCAGTAGTACTATGAATGGCAAAGTAAGCACCCATAAGGGCGAGTTGCTCGAGTATGGAATGTCAGGTGCAGTGAGTCAGATTACAAAAACACCCACAGAGTTACCCAACTTTAAGTTGTAGCTTTTATTGAGACGAAGTTTTGATTCAAAGAGCGAGTAAATCTGTGTTATAGATTTGCACTGTTTTAAATTTGCACTGTTTTAGAAAAGATAGGTAAACACCACCACAACAACCATAAAATAATATACCTTGGGTAGCCATTTAATTTGTTCTTGAGTTCGTGCTTCTATCTTACTCTTCAACCAAGATAGCTCACTTTTCAAACTGCTATCGAAAACGCCGGTTTCATGCCCAACCATAATGGCCTGCCCCATACGGACGCTCAATACCAAATCGGCGTTAATTAAGCTTGCCGAAATTGACTGTCCGCTCGCAGCACTATCGGCGGCATTCCGTAATTGTTGTTGATAGACAGTATTTGAAATTAATTTATCACAGTTCTGCAGAGCTTCTGCGGCAGATACACTTGCCCCTAGCTGCCAGTTCAAATGCCGATAAAAGTGATATTCAAAGTGATTTTGGAACCACACACTGTTTCTTTTTATAATTGTAATAGGCCACAACCAACTTAGCCAAACTCGAGAATTTAACGACCATAAAACCATAAATAGTCGGGTCGCCAGTAGACATACGATAACCACCACTGAAACCTCAACAATTGCGGATATCAATGATTGCCCATATTGAAAAATACGAATAGATAATGCCGCTATCGCCGCTATCAACAATATAACTTGCGGTAATAAAAAACTTGTTTCCAGCGATCGTCGATTCCTGAAACGGGTTAAATGATCATGCGCTATATAGTCAAAACCATCTGCCAGCTGCCCTACTTTCTCGGCGTTATTGATCGATGCCAAATCGTGTTTAGATAAGAACTTACTTCGTTGTAGGGCTGCTGACATGGATTGACCCCGAGCCAACAAATCAGCAACACGAGCAAACGCCTGATTATCACGATGCGGTATTTTTGTGAGCGACTTAACCGCAGTTGCTGGCGCGATACCGGCCCCCAACATGGTAGACAATTGCAGCCAACGATTTGCTCTACTTTCTGATGCTTCTTTAGCCATAAACTGGATAATTGCCTAGGATAAAAATTTCGATTTCGGCGACAGTTTATACGACTGATTCTTTTTCTACATCATTAATTTATTTACTGCCTATCAAGGCTCCGAAAACTAACCGCCTCAGACAAATGTTGTGGGCTAATTTGCTCCTTGCCATCCATATCCGCGATGGTGCGGGACAGTTTTAAGATCCAATGGTAAGCACGCGCTGACATATTTAAATGTTGGAACAGTAATCGCCTTCGCTACCTACTATTATGCTGCTAACCAGTATGCCCCCAGAAAAAGCCAGTTAGGTGATCGTCTTATTCCCAATTGTCGCCATGGTGCTTAGCAGCCTCTACGAGGGCGTTGCTGGACTGGCAATATCGTTTTAAGCTTTGTACTGATTCTGTTGAGCAATGCTATATTGCTCACATCGATTGAAAAATCACTCGAGAGAAACTTTCCAATAGAATGAGTTTAGAACTGCACGACTTTAGTAAATTAAATTTCTGTCTCTCAGTCACCGCCTGACCAATCGACTACGAAACCCAACACCGATAGTTAAGGTGAGCAATGCCAGCAAATTCAGAGCGGCGGCAAAAATAAAAAACTGCTTTAACACTAGCAACAAATCGGGATAAATGGCGGGTACAATTTGCTGCTTACCAATGGACTGACCCATCAAATAAGAGACCACACTAATTCCAACGAACCCACCCATTGTTCGCATACCATGCAGTGTAGCCGATGCACTTCCCAGCAACTGCTCATCCACCGAAGCCATAGAAGCGCCCATTAGTTGAGTGTCGAATAGCCCAACACCCAAACCCAGCAACGATAAGGACAATAAAACCAACCACACTGAGGATTCTACACTAACCATTGCAAGTAGCAGCATGGCACCACAAATGACTATCATGCCGACGAATAAAATAATACGCAACCGTATCCGCGCCGCTAACCAACCAGTAAACGGTGCAAACAGGGACGTAAACAAAGCTTGTGAAATAAGAATTAGCCCTGTTGTCTGCGGGTCTAAACCCTTTATATATTGTAAATACAGCGTTACTGTAAATGGCAAACTTAAAATACTACAGTAGTTAAAAAAATGAGTAATACCGAGCGTGGTGAAAACTGAATTATTGCGGAACAACTTAACTTGTAACAAAGGGTCGCGGCGCTTTGCCTGAAACCAACAAAAACCAACAAAGGATAAGACTCCTAAACCCATAATAAACTGCCCAATAAATTCATTGGTTCTGAAAACCGCGAAGGCTATCATGACTAATGACAGCATATACAGTGAGACATCAAGTAAACGCACTTTAGTATTGCGGTCGCCGTATCGCTCCCATTGTAAAAAGCCAAAACCAACGGCGGCGGTTACAATCAAAACAATAGCTGGTATAGAGTACACCCATCGCCAATCGAGATATTCAAGTACAACTCCACCAAACAAGGGCCCAGCTACAACGCCCAAATAGCAAATCGCTAGGTAGGTCCCCATCACTTTCGTTTTCTGAGCTTCAGGCGGAATACTCCTGACCAGTGCAAGTGATGCCCCAAACACGAATGCCGATCCCACACCTTGCATAAATCGCGCCGCCAATATTAAATTAGCGGAATCCGCATTGGCGCCCAAGCCACAAGCCACTGCCGCGATCGATACACCAAAGCAAAAAATTCGTCGGCGCCCGAGAATGTCAGCAAACTTGCCGGCAGGCAAAATAAACATCGCATTACCCAATACATATAGCAGTGTAAACCAACTAAGTGTTTCAGCATCTAATCGCAGGTCAGCAGCTATCATCGGGATCGCCAAAGTCGACGAATGCACTAACAGCGGCGCCATAAAAGAGCCAATTAAAATGACAGCTAGCGAAACATGCGGACGAGTGATAGCCAGAGCAGAATCGGTCATCCGTTACGTCTGCTTACAATCATATTACTTATCAATTGCGGGACTAAAGAGTTTGAGGAAGAAAGAATACTTACTATACGACAAACAAGATAATCTTGATAGGACAAAGAAAAACTTCTATCCTGAATCAGAAATCTTAGTGCGCGACCAAAACGCGAATACGGTAAAAATATCGTGTTTGCTAAAATTTCATCTTGTGATGCAAGATGTTGCTACTCTCCATACCATTAAAAATGAAATCAAAGGCCTGTAGGTCATATCTTTTGGCAGTAAACAACTACCTTTTCTTTTGTTTTATTTATTATTATGAGTAAGAGAGATCGACGTGAAGCTCAAAAGCCTTCACGGATCTAAGTACGGTGGGAGACAGAGCGGTCATTACTATGACCAAGACACACTTCAATTTATGCCA
>CAZJWW010000104.1:0-1105 GCA_964549895.1 uncultured Gammaproteobacteria bacterium | reverse complement strand
CGATTAGAGATATTCCCAAAAATACCTAAAGTCCTTTTTACTTACTTGCAATTACTATTGCTTGTACGACTGTCTGAGTCGCAACGGTTAGCATGCAGAAACTTTCTTCTTATTCTTATTTTTATTTTTAACTTCTTAATTTAACTTACTATAAATCAATGAAGCGCGGTCAAGCTTTGTGTCACTTTCATAGATATGCCATATTTATAATGCATGTGTTTGATTTTAGATGAGATAAATATAGAAACTCGTGAAATACGACACAATCAAAACACTATATATTTGTAGCTTAATGCTGGATTATTGTAAAAATATAACAATAGTTAATATTCGACCTGGCTTAAATTAGATCAAAAATGCAGTTAAATTGAACATATCTTTCCATGAAAAACCTCAACCATTTTAATGAGAGGACTTGCGCGAACCTCATCGCCTACAAGATTTTTTATTTACTGCCTATCGAGGCACCGAAAACCAACCGCCTCAGACAAATGTCGTTGGCTGATTTGCTCCTTGTCATCCATATCCGCGATGGTCCGAGCCAGTTTCAAAATTCGATGATACGCACGCGCTGACATATTTAAACGTTCGCAAACCAGCTCTAGAAATTTAAGGAGTTCGTCGTTTAACTTGCAGTATTCAGCAATCTGTTTGTTAGTAAACTGACTATTAAGTATGCCTCTGTTGGCTAGCTGCTTTTTGCGTACCTGGGTAACGCGTTTTTTGATTTGCTCTGAACTTTCACCCGATTGTTCAGTGCTCTGCAAGGTTTTCATATCGACCCGAGACAGGTGCAGATGAATATCAATACGATCGAGCATGGGGCCGGACAGTTTCGATCGATAACTTTCGATACTTGCTGGGCTGCATTGGCATCGGTTTGTTCCATCATTGAGAAAACCACATTTACAAGGGTTGCACGCTGCCACCAATAAAAACTTAGCGGGGTATTGCACCGATTGATTGGCGCGCGCTAGATGGATTTGACCGCTTTCGAGCGGCTCTCTCAATTGTTCCAATGCCGAACGAGAAAATTCAGTGAGTTCATCCAAAAATAGTATTCCATTGTGGGCTAAGGATATTTCTCCTGGCTTGGGGTAAGAAC
>CAZJWW010000103.1:0-9874 GCA_964549895.1 uncultured Gammaproteobacteria bacterium | reverse complement strand
ATAGCAAGCCCATGACTTGCAAAGTATTAATCGCTGATGACCACCCGCTTTTTCGCGATGCCCTGAATTCCATTGTCCACATGGCAACTGAGGATTGTGAGGTAAGACATGCGACCGATTACCGAGGACGTTTTACTGGGACACCAGGACGTTTTACTGGGACACCCATCGTAGCGTTTTACTGGGACACCCATCGTTAAACTTAACAAGGACACCCACCACAAAACTTGAAAAATACAGACTAACATGAGATTCTGTATCAACGATATGAAATCTTATAGAGGCAAGGATGACTCTTCCAAGAAAATCACTAGTGTCGTTGCACGACACTCCTTTTTATCACTGCGTTTCGCGATGTGTTCGCCGCGCATTTCTGTGTGGCGCCGATCACTATTCAGGTAAAAATTATGAACATCGCCGCGATTGGCTTGAAGCAAAGCTGATTCGTACAGCGAGTATCTTTGCTATCAAACTTTGTGCCTACGCAGTAATGCACAATCACTACCATGTGGTGTTGCATGTGCGGCCTGACCTTGCCTATGACTGGACAGACCTCGACGTGGTAACACGTTGGCACCAATTGTTTAAAGGCACCCTCTTTTCACAACGCTTTGCGCGCGGTGAACCTTTGCTAAAAGCAGAACATCGGGTACTTAAACGAGACATTAAGGTATGGCGTTCTCGACTAACCGACATTTCTTGGTACATGCGCATTGTTAATGAGTCGATAGCCCGCCAAGCGAATGAAGAAGATAACTGCACCGGCCGCTTTTGGGAGGGGCGGTTTAAAAGCCAAGCCTTACTTGATGATCGCGCCCTACTCGCCTGCATGGCCTACGTTGACCTTAACCCGGTTCGGGCTAAGATCACCAACACACCTGAAAAGTCTGAATTTACCTCAATTAATAAACGCATCAATGTAGTAAAGAACAACCAACCACCATTATCGTGCTTAGAAGCCTTTGTTGGTATTCAAGAAAAAGAAATCGGCATCCCATTTAAATTAATTGACTATCTGGAACTAGTAGACTGGACTGGGAGAATTATAAGAGAGGATAAGCGGGGTGCGATTCAGTCTAACTTACCCTCCATACTCAAACGCATACAAATTGACAGCGTGGCCTGGGCAACGCTTACCACTGAGTTTGAAACTCAGTTTAACAACTGGGTTGGAAGTGAACATATTGTACGCAAAGTATGCAGTGATAAAGCCTACCAACGCATTCCATCGACCGCGCCACACCGACGACTCCTAGGGTAAACAAAAAACATCTCAAGTTAGCCAATATCGCGTTAGCGAGGTCCCCATTCGCTTGTAATTTGATTAAACGGAAAATTGGCTCTCAAGAACTAAATATCAACGCAACTCAACTCAAAATCATTAATCGCACTTTAAGTCGAAATCTTAATGGCCTGAGCCTTTTTAACGATGGGTGTCCTATTTATTGTCACTATTTATTGCTATTACGATGGGTGTCCTATTTGTTGTCCCTTCCTATTTATCGTCCATTTATTGTCTATTTATTACTTCCCTTTGTTTATATTACGTGTAATTTTATAAACGTCTAAGCTCTTCCATAAGTTGTTCAGGTGAACAGCGTTCCCGAAAATCGACGTCAATAAAAACGTAACCGACTGTTCTGTCCTCACGAACAATAAATGTTGCAGGAACAGGTAATTCTCCGCTATCGATGGCATTGACCTCAGACAAGTTTATATCCTTCTCAAGAAAGAGTTCATCTTCGGCCTCACCAAACCAATATACAAGACCAAAATCTCTCGCGATATCGTTATTGTAGTCAAAAATTACCTGATAATTATCAGGTAATTTGTTAGCCGTTTCAGGTTTTTGGGGCGATATTGCAAAGTACTTACAGCCTAAATTTTGTAGCTCAGTTTGAACAATCTCGTAAGCCTCAATTTCGGCTCGGCAGTAGGCACACCAGAAGCCCCTGAAAAAATTTAACACGACGGGGCCCTCTTCGAGTGAACCGTAAAGAGTCTGCGCCGTGTTATTGGCATCTGTGAACGTAAAATCCGGTACCGCTTCACCTATTTGTGGGCATCGAGTTTGATACCCATCTCGACGCAAACGTGAAATGGTCTGTATTCGAACCGCCATTTGAGGCGTAGGCGTCTTCGAGCGCGTAATTGCCTTAAGCTGCTCCAATCTCTGCTGGAGTGGTGACTGGAACATAATATGATCCTTTATAAATAGTTAGCCATCTGCATGAATTGCAACTATACGACAGTTTGATAAATCGTGCATTTACAACGACACAAAGTTTAAGCTACAAAACTACCGTTATTCTACTGCAACTTTATGAAGTATATATATATCTATGCTGCGAATAATGGAGTAATGTACGAATATAACTAATTCTCATTAGGAATAGGAGTTGATTTGGAACGCTTGAACGCAATGAGTATGTTTGTTCGTGTTGTGGAATCGGGCAATTTTTCGACAGCGGCGAAAGACTTAAAAACCACCCAGCCCACGGTTAGCAAAAATATTTCAGAATTGGAGAGTTGGCTTGGTGCTAAATTATTAAATCGAACCACAAGAAGCTTGCGTCTAACGGACACCGGAGCAGCTTACTATGAGCGCTGCATAGCCATACTGCAAGATATCGAAGAAGCCGAGCAGGCTATCGGTATGTTACAGACTCAGCCCAAAGGTCTAGTTCGAATAAATGCGGGTATTGCATTCGGCCAGTTACATATAATGCCCCGACTAGAGAGTTTTTTTGAACTTTACCCGGACATTCAAGTTGACCTCATTCTAAACGACTTGGATGGCGATTTGACGGTTAGCGGCATTGATATTGCATTTAGAATGGGTGACCTGCGCGACTCAAATCAGATTGCGGTCAAATTGTGTGCCAGTCCAACTATGACTGTAGCCTCTCCTATCTATCTTAAAAAACACGGCACACCCAATCATCCGCGCGACCTTAAAGAGTATAATTATCTAATTTCGACGGATATTAATCATGGTGACTATTTTACCTTTGAGGAGTCAAGCAAACCTTTCAAAATAAATGTAGATGGTAACTTACGAACGAACAATTCGCATGTTCTACGCAATGCCCTTATAGATGGCCTGGGCATAGCACAGGTACCCAAATGGCTGGTTGCCGATCAAGTTGCTTCTGCGAATCTGATCGAAGTACTCCCTCAATTTCAAAAAGGCCCAACCGATATCCATATTGTTTTTCCCGCCGGTCGTCATGTGCCTTTAAAACTGCGGTGTTTTATCGATTATTTTTCGAACGAACTTCAGCAATGCAGCGCTATTTGCCGATAGCCGTTTTTTTATGATCTAACATATAAGGCTTTGCTGCTTTGCAAGCACAATTATGCGGTTAGGCCAAGATTGAAACTCTCAATGATCAATTTGACTGTTGACTGACTAACGCGAATCTAAACCGAACGGCTAATTTAAGCAGGCTGTGCCTAATCAGTAACCACCGTATTATGCGGAAGCTACGGACATTTCGCGACGAAACATGCCGATGATGTCTCGTTTTTCAAGAGGTACACCGTTTCTTCGCAGAATGTCGTAAACGGTTGTAGCGTGAAAGTGCACATTGGGGTATGCAAACGACAAGATAAAATTCGCTGCGGTAAAAGGGTCATGAACATCTGGCAAAGTGACAATCATGACTTCGTTATCTGTTAACGCGTTCACTTCGCCTGGCGTATACTTATTCAATGTATCTAAAGCCAACCTTACAGAATGGTGCAACTCGGTATAACTATGATCATCTGGTATATCGTTAGTACGTATAAACTCTCCAGTTTTTAACGATTCCATTGCCATTGTAGCAAAGCAGTTCGCGTAAACAATTTGCGACCTAAGCGGTTTCTGGTCTTCTACTAATCGATAATCGAGAACATCTTCAAGGTTAATTCCCCGCTCATTAAAATGTAACGCAGCTTTGGTCAGCATATTATCGACGGTCCCCAGTATCTGAGTTAACTTGGGTATACTTATTTCATAAAGTGAAAGACTCATAAAGCGTCTCCTTAGGCTCTTGTCTTGTTTATTTTTTTTGGGAATTGGCTTCGCTTGTCTTGGACACATTGAAGTTAATCTCTTTCATGCTCTTACCTCCCGGTGCTCCGATAATCCAGTCCCAGGGCATGATTTTATATGATGAAAAAACCCCTGCTTTAATATATGGGTCAGTCTCAAAATGTGCTTTAGCTGCGGCTAGATTACTGGCTTCAAAAATAATAACGGCACCTGCATAATTACCTTTTTCATCCTTGATTGGTCCGGCCACACGAATAGGCGTATTTTTCACCCACTCTATATGCTTTGCACGGTTATCGAGACGCAGTTGATGACTGTTGTCTTTGCGTTCACCATAGAACACGAAATAATTTTTTGACGGATCACCACTCTTATCAGGCACCACGGATTCCTGTGCTGCTAACGGCATACTGAAAAGCAACCCGATGCTGGCTGTCACTACAAGGTTTTGTCTAATATTCATATTGAGCTCATTTGGATAAGGGCTAATTCAATGATTTTTTCAGCCGAAACGGACCTATAAAATCCCGTTTATGGAGTGGCACACCTTTCATACGAAAAATGTTGTAGGCATTTGATGCATGAAAAAACAGATTAGGATGTGAGAAAGACAAAATAAAATTTACTGCCGTAAAAGGTATGCTACTACCTGGTATCTTGAGCGTCACTCGGTGATCAGCCCAGCTGTTCACCGAGTCAGGTGTGTAATTATTGAGTGTCTCTAGCTGCTCTTTTATGCTTTGGTGGAGTTCAGCGTAATTAGTATGTTCGGGATAGCTCTCAGGTCGAAGAAACTCACCGCTCTCCAAAGCTCGCATAGCCGTTAACGAATGCAAACCGACAGAAAAAATCTGGTATCGAAATGGTCGCATATTCTCTTTAAACCGTGTTTCAACTATCTCCTCAGGATCTAACCCGTTTTCTTGACAATACCTTAAGCTCTTAGCCATGAAGTCATCAACAGCGGTTACTGCCTGTATACAGGTAGCAACGCTGATATCGTAAAAACGGGTAGTCATATCAATTGTTCTTATCTTTTGTTTTGCAAGTGTACATATTGTTAATCAATATTACGGATTACTCCATAAGCAAGCCCACTAAATACCAGCATAACTATTATTCCATTTAACCTTTAAATAATCCTTATATCTTACTGATATAGTCTATTTTAAGAATATTTAATTGGCTTGAGGTGAATTTCTGAGCATTTAAGAACCACCGCGGCAAATTTTTACAAAACCTAAGAAGTACCGACAATTCTATTTTGCATGGAGTTTCACGTGCAGCTCATAAGAAAAATAGTTAGAGGAGATATCAAAGATGAAAAAAGCAATAATTAGCAGTCTTTTATTTGCACTGTTATTTACAAGTTTAAAATTATCAGCAGCACAACTTGAAGAACTTGTCGTGACGGCGCAAAAACGACAGGAAAGCGTGCAGGATGTGCCAATATCAATTACGGCGTTTAGTGGCGAAGAGCTTACTAACAGAGGATTATCAAGCATTCAAAACATAGCTCGATTCATACCAAATTTTGACATGCCTGCGGGCAACAGTTTAAGAAACTCGTCACTTCGAATTCGAGGCATCGGCTCCTCAAGCCTTAACCCTGGCACAGAATCGAGCGTTGGTGTTTTTCTGGATGGCATCTTCATGCCGACATCCGGACAGGCGTTTGGTGAATTGGTGGATATTCAGTCCCTTGAAGTTCTGCGCGGCCCTCAGGGAACACTATATGGACGTAACACACCAGTTGGCGCATTGAACGTAACAACCCGGAGGCCCACTCAGGAATTCGAAAGCTTGATACGACTCACTGCTGGAAATTTTGATAAGGTCGGTGTCAATGGTTACATCGGTGGCGGTTTATCAGATAATGTCGCCGGGCGTTTGTCTTTTTGGTATACGGACCGCGGCGGCTATCAGGATAACCTTCTTACCGGAGATGATGTTAATGACCATAGTGAAATAGGATTCCGTGGCAAATTATTACTTACTCCCAGCGATAATGTCGAAATTTCTTTAATCGCTGCGGTGAGCGATATTGAGAGAACGTGTTGTATCGGAGAACAGATTGATCCAACCGGCCCTTTGGGTATTGCAACTCCCGGTTTTCTCGCGGCCCAAGAAGCGGCAGGGTTTGCCTTTAGAAACTTTGATGATAGTGACCATATCGTAGATGGTGATGACGTAGGCGATGACCAATCTGACACGTTCAACTTATCAGCGCAGATTGATTGGGAACTTGCTAATGGCACTGTGATAACCTCTCTGACCGGTTATCAGGACTGGGAAACCGGTGCCCTTATTTCCGCCGATAGCTTAAGGAACCCAGTATTTGAACTCAGACAAAACCAGGCTAATGAGATCCTTAGTCAGGAATTTCGCATTGTCTCCCCAACGGGCGGCAGTTTTGATTATGTTGCCGGGCTTTATTACTATAATCAGGAAACAGTCTATCTTGAAAACGGTCCATGGAATAACGGCTTGGGCGCTAACCGAGTTTTCCCTCTGCCACCCGCTTTTAGTGCTTTTTGCCCCCCTCCTTGCACCATTCAACCTGGTGATGAAGCTGTCACCAACTCCGATTTAGAAACGGAAAGTTTTGCCGCCTATGCAAATTTTACTTTTCACCTTTCTGAGGTATGGGATGTGACGGCGGGTATTCGGTTTAGTAATGACGATAAAGATGCCTTTATTGCGCATACCAATCCCGCTGGCAACTCTTTTGTATTTGACAACATACTGTTCCCGGAAACTATTCCGGGTAATGTTAGTCGAGAAGAAGACAACGTGACCTGGTCCTTAAATACGCGATATCACATTACCGACGACGTGCTACTTTTTGCTACAACCTCAACGGGTTTTAAATCAGGTGGCTTTAATGCACGCCGTGTTGCGCCCGGGGCCGATTTCGAATTTGAAAACGAAGATTCATTTACCGTAGAAGCCGGTATTAAATCAACCTGGTTTGATCGACGCTTATTGGTCAATGCAACAGTGTTTGACACCACGCTTGAAGATTTTCAGGAATCAATTATTGCGCCAAGTGGCGCCGGCAACATCACCACTAACGCTGGTGAGCAAGTAGTGAGAGGTGTTGAATCAGATTTTTCTTTCGCCGCTAGCGAGAATTTCACTATCAATGGTTCTATAGCGTATTTGGACGCCGAATACACTGATTTTGATAATGCACAATGCGGTATTGGCCGCATGCCAGACAATGCGAACGGCTCTTGTAATAATACTGGCGAAACCCCCGGATTCTCTCCTGAATTTCAATGGACACTTGGCGCCCAATGGGTTCAATCTTATGGGTCAGATTACGAGTTAAGATTCAGAGCAGATTATTCATGGACAGATGAGCAAAACCTATCACGAGGCACACTGGATGTACCCGCTAATATTGACTCTGTCGGATTGTTGAATTTGCAAGCGATCATTGCTAGACAATCAGGTTCCTGGGAATTGAAGGCTTTTGTGAACAACGCAACAGATGAATCCTATTTCATTCAAGCCGTTCGCCAACCCATTGGCGCCGCCATTTCAGGTGGTGGTTTTGCAGGAGCTGATGGTGTTCTTGGCTGGTACGGAGCACCCAGAGTGTGGGGACTGCAATTAACCGTGCGCCCATAGCTTTTTGATATAAAATCATTCCAATAAGCCCTTCGGCTAACCCCGAGGGGCTTATTGGTTTTTGTGAACCCTCAAATCAAATAAGCTTATGACAAACCATTGTATGCTGACTAAAACCAGACTACCACGCGTGGACATACTTGATATTGAAGCAAGCTTAACCTGCTTGTTGCAGGGTAAATAAAAAATTAATTCCGTTTAGGAGTCGCCAGAGTGCAAGCAGGCCAACACAACCCCTATACTGATAAAAGCTACCGCCGCTACGTACTCGGTTCATTAACCCTGGTATATGCCGTTAATTATGTTGATCGCCAGATATTAGTTATCCTGCAGGAGTCTATTAAATTAGACTTATCACTTAGCGACACACAGTTGGGGCTTCTTACTGGTCTTGGGTTTGCTTTTTTCTATGTATTCGCCAGCGTTCCGATTGCTCGTTTTGCTGATCGCTCCAATCGTCGCAACATTATTTCCGTTTCGGTGGGGTTATGGAGCTTAATGACCGCGGTTTGCGGCCTTGCGGCTAACTTTTATCAGCTACTGCTTGCACGGATTGGTGTGGCCGTAGGCGAAGCAGGCTGTGTGCCACCATCACATTCCATGATTTCGGATATGTACCCAGCTGAGCAACGAGCCACAGCGATGTCGTTTTATTCAATTGGCTTAAACATAGGCGTCATGTTCGGTTTTTTGCTCGGCGGCATTATCAATGAGTACTTCGGCTGGAGAGCCGCTTTTTTTGTGGTCGGGGCACCCGGCCTTCTCATTGCCTTGTTTGTGCGCTTCACCATAAAAGAACCGCCGCGCGGGGCTTTTGACAACAAGCCTGAAGAGCAATCAACGGTTGGTTTTGGTCAGGTATTACGTTTTATTGTAGCGCGCCGCTTTTTAATTCATATTGCGCTGGGTGCCGGGTTAGTCTCTTTGGCGGTATACGGTTTGATTAGCTGGACGGCGTCGTTTTTCTTGCGCAGCTACGATGTTGCAACTGGCGAACTTAGTATTTGGCTGGCGATCGCCGTTGGAGTCTGTGGTGCAATTGGCACCTTCGGGTGGGGTTACTTTGCTGATTATCTTAGCAAGAACGATAAACGTTGGTATTTTTGGCTGCCGGCGGCCTCCACATTAATGGTTATTCCACCGGTGGTGATGTTTTTAACACTGTCCGATCTGTATGCCGCACTGACTATTTATCTTGTTTCCAATCTGTTTATGACCGGTTATCTTGGCTCTTCACTGGCGGTTCTTCACAGCACGGTAGAACCGCGTATGCGTGCTACCTCATCGGCATTATTACTATTAACCGTCAACATTATCGGTCTCGCCTGCGGGCCAACGCTTGTCGGAGCGATTAGTGACGCTTTAAACCCTGCGTTGGGAGTCAACTCACTGCGCTATGCCTTGTTGATTGTAATTCCGACTGCCTGTATCTGGTCCTCACTGCATTTTTTCTTAGGCTCAAGATCTTGGCAAAAGTCCCAAGGAGTCGCGCGCCAATAAAATCAAACAGTTATACCCCAATACCCTACCCTAAGCTGGACACCCATTATTAAACTTGAAAAACTTAGCTTAACATGAGAATCTAGATCAACGACAAGGAACTTATTAGAGGCAAGGATGACTCTTCCTAGAAAATCACTCGTGTCGTTGAGCGACACAGCATTTTATCATTGCGTTTCGCGCTGCGTGCGTCGAGCGTTTCTCTGTGGTAACGATCGTTATTCAGGTAAAAGCTATGAGCATCGCCGTGAGTGGTTAGAAGCAAAACTACTGCACACCGCTGATATCTTTGCTATCAAGCTCTGTGCTTATGCGGTAATGCATAACCACTACCATGTTGTGCTGCATGTGCGCCCCGACATTGCTTTGGATTGGACCGATACCGACGTTGTAACCCGTTGGCATCAATTATTCAAAGGCACCCTATTCTCTCAACGCTTTGCGTGTGGTGATAAATTACTTAAAGCTGAACAACGCGTACTTAAACGAGACATCAAACTATGGCGGTCTCGACTCACCGATATTTCTTGGTATATGCGCATTGTCAATGAATCGATAGCACGTCAAGCGAATGAAGAAGATGAATGCACTGGGCGCTTTTGGGAAGGTCGTTTTAAAAGCCAAGCCCTGCTTGACGATCGTGCCCTTCTCGCTTGCATGACCTACGTTGACCTTAACCCTGTTCGCGCTAAGGTGGCA
>CAZJWW010000102.1:8510-9979 GCA_964549895.1 uncultured Gammaproteobacteria bacterium | reverse complement strand
GAATTACCCGTAATGGCATAGCGGGGCGAAATAATGTTCAAGCTAGAACCAACGTAGCTTTTTTCCGTATTGGAGAACAACCAGGAAATGGAATACAGCTAACACAGGAGGAAGTGGACGAATTATTTGGTGTCGTACCACCCGTAGCACCTACCTCTATCGCACCCGCATTAGTGCCCATTAACAATATGATTCTTAATGAGGAATGAAAAAACTAAGCTAGAGGTTTGAAATTGAGTCCGATCCTGCTTCCTTTAATATAAAGGCCATAATTTAAAAATATTGATAAAAGTAATATAAGCAAGCCATATTTAAGCTGATCGTGCTTGAATCGGACAATAATTTCCTCCATAATGTGAGGTATAAAGACTATAGTCTAATAGTCAATACATAGTGATAATCGAAATGAATATCACTACTAAAAAATAAGAATAAAAATAAAATAATAATAATAGAGGCCTCTATATTGAGGTAAAAAGTCTGATGTATTCATTCCAAAAAATGGTCCTCATAACCGCCATCGGGGGTTTTCTTTCGTTTTGTAATTTTGCAACGCAAGCTGGAGTAATAAGTATAACCAGCCTAGCCGTTAGCCAGGAAGGCGTGGAAGGTTATGAAGAAGTAATGGTTCGGTGCGCAGGCCTTTCTGATTCTAGAATTATTGTTTACCACCCAAGACAAGAAAATCTCTGGTGCCCAAAAGAGTTGGCAGGTGATTTTTGTAATAAAAATAAACTGACCGTAGCTAACTCGGTCTGTTCCTCAAAATATAAAAAGAAGCTTGCAGAAGTACAGGATGCTAAGCAGAGTAAAGCGCGTGAGAATATCGAAATCAAAGCAGAATTAAAACTGCAAGAGGACAAAATTCGGGAGCAGCTTGTGGCGCTTGAACAGCGCAAGCTAAGTATCATCAAACGCGAAATCGATCTCGAAAATCGGGAGCTAGAACTCAAACGACGACAAGCTTCTAGTAGATAACTATCTCCAGATGACTATGGAAGAGCTCTTTTGCTTTCTATGGTTGGTGTAATAAGAAAGCCTCAAGTGATATAAAAATGAAATTAAAATTAGCCATCTCCAATTACAGATCTATCGATGTACCGATTAGATTTTTACTCCGAAAAATGTACTTTAGCGAGGCGATTATTGTTCTATTAATACTCGCGATAAGCGCGCCGATGTCGCATGCAGAAATAGAGTCAATCTCTGCTGAAACCCTCAGGCAAGGGAATGGTCAATCGTACTGGCAGGTTGAAGTAACCTGCCAGGGCGAGTCGGATAGCATTGCTATTCGCCAGCTCGGCGCAGAAAGTAATTGGTGTACCAATAGCGACCCTATAGAAACTTGTGAGAGCAGCAAAGAAATTTTAGCAGATAAGATTTGTAATACAGCATTATTGTCAATTTTACGACCTTCTAAAAAACCATCAATTTCGGTTGCAAGTTATCAAGCTAATAAAGCCCAATTG
>CAZJWW010000102.1:0-8410 GCA_964549895.1 uncultured Gammaproteobacteria bacterium | reverse complement strand
CCCAAAGTAAAGCCCAATTGACAGCCCAAAGTGAACGTCAGCGGCAAGAAAAGAATAAGCGTGAAACTGAATTCAGGCAGCTTGACCAAGAACAGGCTAGTTTGAAGTTAGAGCGCAATAAGCTAAATAAAGAGAAAGTCGACCTACTAGATTTGGAGTTTGATCTAGCTCGGCAATTAAAAGAAATTGAAGAGAAAATAGTGCAATTAGAAAAATTGTAGCCGCGTTTCAAAAGTCCTCTTCCAAGGCTAAAACGAGCCTTCCTATATTGAATCAAAATAGACTGGCAATAACTTGCAAGTCACTGATTATACATTTAGACTCTGCACAAATTTTCTGACAGTTTAAGTGGAGTATTTATATGTCCAAAATCACTTTTATCGACTTTGAAGGAGTCGAGCGCAGCGTTGAAGCCACAAATGGTGATAGCGTGATGGAGGCAGCCACTAGCAATGATGTTCCTGGAATAGATGCCGATTGTGGTGGTGCTTGTGCGTGTGCAACCTGTCACGTTTATGTCGACGAGGCTTGGGTTGACGCAGTGGGTAAACCGGAAGACATAGAAGCTGAAATGTTAGATGTTGCAGAAGAAGTAAAGGAAAACTCTCGCCTGAGCTGTCAAATTAAAGTAAGTGATGAATTGGATGGTTTAGTGGTGAGAACGCCAGAAAGTCAGTTTTAAGGTTTTTTAGTTACCCCGCTCTGGCATTTATATTCCTCTCGCTCTGGCATTTATATCCCCCCGTTCTGGCAGTTAAGGCCTAAACTTGAAAATTAAGGGACCTTTTCAGGTTCCTTGCCAAACTTTGACGAAATCGGCTGAGTCTAGCTCGCTTAAGGGTTTTATTGCTTTGGGTGTGCCTAAGTATAAAAAACCGACCATACGATGGTTATTGTCTAAGCCGAGACCTTCCAGCATAGTTGGGTGAAACATTAATGAACCGGATCGCCAAATTGCGCCAATTCCCTGCGCATGCGCGGCTGTCATCATTAATTGGGCTGCGGCGCCGACGGATAAAATTTGCTCAATCTCGGGCACCTTTTCGTGTTCGGTAATTTTTGCTGCTACGGCAATAATGGTGGGCGCTCTAAATGGTTTAGAGCGTAATTTTTCCGCTAACTCTTCGCTAATGGGCTCTGGCTCCATTGCCTGCTTTACCGATGCCATTAGCTCGCCAAATGATTTCCGCGCCTCACCTTCTATAACTAAAAATCGCCATGGCTGTAAATTTTTATGATCGCAAGCCCGCAAACCGGCTTTAAATATCGCTTCCAATTGAGCGGAATCGGGCCCTGGTTCACTGAGTAAATTAACAGAATTTCGCGTATGTAGGGCGGTTAGTGCATCCATCAGCATTGAGACATGGGTTATTGGTTTACACTGCATTTTAACACTTCCAATTCGATTAATTTCATAGAAGTCAGCGAATTTCGAACACTTTATATAAAGCCAGCGGCTACTGAATAATTAAGGTAATCTAGTTGTAATTAGTAACCGCAAACTGCTAGTAAACTAGAGTCAAAAATCATGGAACTTAAAGATAAAATTGCAATCGTAACGGGCGGAGCATCAGGCCTTGGTGAAGCCACTGCACGGCGCTATATTGATCAAGGCGCGAAAGTGGCGATATTTGATATGAACGATGAACGGGGCGAAGCATTGGCCGATGAGCTGGGGTGCAATGCTGTTTATTTCAATGTTAATGTCACCGAAGCAAAAGCGGTTGAGAGTGCTGTAGCCGAGACTGTCGTTTCTTTTGGCGCTGTTCACATCCTTAATAATTTTGCTGGAATCTCTTTTCCCACCAAAACAATTAATAAGGATGGTCCAGGGGATCTTGAAAAATTCACGACTATCGTCAACGTTAACCTAATTGGTACTTTTAATGTATCGAGAGTCGTAGCCTATCAAATGAGTCAGCAAGAACCGGTAAGCGATTGTGGGTGCCGCGGTGTGATCATTCACACATCATCGGTAGCGGCGCACGAAGGGCAAATCAGTCAAGCGGCGTATTCGGCTTCCAAGGCGGGTGTGATTGGCATGACACTAACCATGGCCAGAGATTTGGCGCGTAATGGCATTCGCGTTAATACTATTGTGCCGGGGCTAATTCATACGCCTTTGTTCGATCAATTACCTGAAGATGTGTACAGTTCTTTGGTCACCCAGGTCAATTTTCCACAACGCTTAGGCCGACCTGAAGAAATTGCGCACCTCTCCCAGAGTATAGTAGAAAACGACTATATCAATGGCGAAAGTATTCGCATGGATGGCGGCATCCGTATGCAAGCACGATGATTTGATTTTTACATAGCGAGTGCTAGAGTGTCCTTTGAAGCTTGTTTTATAAATATTTAGAGAATCTTTATATGATTAAATTTATCTTAAACGGTAAAACCGTAGAAACCACCGATACTGCTGATACCCCCTTGTTATGGGTAGTTAGAGATACCTTCAATTTAAAGGGTTCTAAGTTCGGTTGTGGTATTGCGCAGTGCGGTGCTTGCACTATGCATGTTAATGGTAAAGCGCAGCGCACCTGTGTGTTACCGATTGCCGCAGTAGCAGGTCAAGAAGTTACTACGATTGAGGGCCTTGGTTCACCTGAAGATATGCATCCGCTGCAACAAGCATGGACAGAGCAAAGCGTCCCGCAATGTGGCTATTGTCAATCAGGGCAAATAATGAGTGCGGCGTCTCTATTGACGGAAAACCCTAGTCCTAGTGAGGCCGAAGTAGAAGCTGCAATGGCGGGCAATATCTGTCGTTGTGGTTGTTATCCAAGAATTAAAAAAGCAATTCTAGATGTTGCTTCTAAAACCCAGCCGCCAGTTATAGAAGTGGAACCGAGTAAGGTAGCGACGGTGCCAAGCGCGGAGGTTAAATCATGAGTGGCGTTAAATTCACGCGTCGAAGCTTTTTAAAAACCGCCGGGATTGTAGGTGGTGGTTTAGTTATCGGCTACTACGCCTTGCGCGATACGTCCTCACCAGAATTGCGGGCAATAGACGGTGCTATGCAAGCCAATGCATTTTTGCAAATAACCCCAGACAATCGAGTGGTGTTTTATATGCCGCGAGATGAAATGGGTCAGGGCGCTTATATGGGGCTCACAACGCTGGTGGCGGAAGAACTGGATGTTCCTCTGCAAGATATCCAAGTGGAGTTTGCTGGGGTGCATTTTGCTTATAACAATCCTGATTTCGGCTTGCAGGGTACCGGCGGCAGTACGTCCATGAAGACCCATTATCAGCCCTTACGACAAATGGCAGCGAATACCCGCGCATTACTGTTAAATGCTGCTGCGCAAGATTTAAACACGACCGTTGAGTCGCTCACTACCGACGGTGGCTATATTGTATCGGGTGATGAGCGACATCCGTTTGGTGATTTTATTACTACCGCACAAACCTTAGAGATACCAGAACACACAAAACTAAAAAGCAAGGCAGAGTTTAAATATATCGGTAAAGAAACGATTCGAATTGATGCCATGGCCAAGTCTACCGGTACTGCGAACTATGGTATCGATATTGATCTACCTAACATGCACTATGCACTAGTTAAACGGTGCTCCGTTGCGGGTGGTTCGATTGCCTCTTTTGACGATAGCAACGCCAAGACCATGCCAGGTGTCACCGACGTGGTACAAATTGATAACGGTATTGCAGTAGTTGCAAAATCCTTTTGGCAAGCAAAAAAGGCGCTGGCAGCTGTTCAGGTAGATTGGGAATTGCCGGAATTAGCCAATGTAAGTGATATGCAAATACGAGCGGATTATCAAACCGCCCTAGAATCCGATGAAGGCGATATCAAAGACCAAGGCAGCCTTAAGCAGGGTTTTGAGCAAGCTAGCAAACAAATAGAACGCGAATTTTGGGCACCTTACTTGGCGCATGCACCCTTGGAACCCATGAATGCTGTGGTACGGATTGGCGATGGTGAGGCCGAAGTATGGTCAGGGACGCAGGGGCCAAGCGTAGCCCAAGGTTTAGTTGCTCGCTACAGTGGCGTGCCGAAAGAAAAGGTTATTGTACATTCTACTTTTCTTGGCGGTGGATTTGGTCGGCGAGCGGTGCTTAGCCATATTAGTGAAGCCACCCAAGTAGCGGTAGCGACTGATAAAACCATCAAGTTAATATGGACCCGAGAAGACGATATTCAGAACGGGTGGTTTCGCCCCGCATCGCTGATGAAAATTCACGCGGGTATTGACGACGATGGTGCTATTACCGCTTGGGACGCGACTCGTGTTGGCGGCAACATCATGCCAGATACAGTGCGATTTATGTTGCCAGGCGCAATGCCGGGTTTGCCTAAAGGGGTTACCGATTGGATGGCCAATACTTCAGAAAGCGTGTTCGATGGTTGGATTATTGATAACGTGAGTATCGAAGGTCTGGCCGACGATTATGATTTTCCCAACAAACAAGTACGTCATGTGACTGTGAATCATGGTTTGCCACTGGCCTATTGGCGTTCGGTGGGTCATTCATTTACCGCTTTTGCTAAAGAAACCATCATCGATGAATTAGCCGAGCAAGCAGGCGCGGACCCAATTACATTTCGCCAGCGCAACCTTGGTGATAACCCGCGATTGATGGGTGTTTTAAAACAAGTGGAAGCTGGACTTGCCGATTGGCAGGTCGCACCAGGAAGGCATATCGGGGTCGCGGTACATGCATCATTTGCATCGTATGTAGCGCAGGCTGCAGAAGTCTCTGTTGAAAATAATGTGATCAAAGTGCACCGGGTATTGTGTTCGGTGGATTGTGGTCAAGTTGTTAACCCTGACATTGTGCGCGCGCAGATGGAAGGCGCGATTATGTTTGGCCTAACGGCAGCTTTGCATGGTGATTTGCAAGTTAAGAACGGTGCTATTACCCAGAGTAATTTTCATGATTATTCAATACTGCGTATGAACGAAGCGCCGGCCGTCGAGGTCTTGATGATTGATAGCGACGAACCGCCCACTGGAGTTGGTGAGCCTGGCTTACCGCCTATTGCGCCGGCCGTTGCGAATGCCGTTTATAAAGCAACCGGGCAACGATTAAGTTCATTGCCGCTGAAGTTAGTTTAGAGTAGATGATTTGAACACCACTAAAGCTGACAACGAATAACGAGTAAGGTCGAGACAGAAATATGCTAGAAACTATTGATATTGTAAAACTATGGAAATCCTCAAACCCGTAGTTATGTTGCTGGTGTTGAGTTGTGTCATGTTGTTGTGGCTCTACGCTACACGCATTCCTGCCATAATGAAGTTGGATCAAGAGCTCGACCCTACCTTACCTAGCGGCACCCAGATGAATCAATTGCCTTATCAAGTGCGCTGGAAAGCCGACAACTACAATCATCTTTTAGAACAACCCGTATTGTTTTACGCGGCGGCCATTACGCTTGCGGTCCTTGGTGAAGGTAATGGTTTAAATGCGACTCTGGCTTGGGTTTACGTGTGGCTCAGAGTAGCACACAGTGTGTTTCAAGCGACCGTGAATAAAATTCCTATTCGATTCTTATTATTCGCCTTGTCCTCGATCGTATTAATAATATTGGTCGCCCGACTGGCGTTGGTCGTTTTTAATTGAGGTGTTAGATAACAGTGTTTAAAAAAGGTTGGAAAACTATATGATTAATGCCGAACTAAACACTGAATTTAAGAAATCAGCCTGTATCTTGTGCAGTATAAATTGTGGCCTAGAAATACAAACTGGCGGCAAAGACGGGCGAGAACTAATTAAGATAAAAGGGGACAAGGAAAATCCGTCATCCGAGGGCTATGTTTGTAATAAGGCATCGCGATTAAATCACTACCAAATGGGCGCTGATCGAATTGATTCTCCGATGCGGCGAACAAAAGATGGCACCTACGAAAAAGTAGATTGGGAAACTGCGATCAAGGAAGTTGCCGCTGGGCTTGAAGCGGTAAAAAATCGCCATGGCGGAGAAAAAATTCTATTTCTCGGCGGCGGCGGCCAAGGCAATCACTTAGGCGGTATGTACAGCGTTGGCTTACAAAAAGTTCTCGGAGTTAAGTATCGCAGCAACGCGCTGGCACAGGAAAAAACAGGTGAATTTTGGGTTAATGGCAAGATGTTTGGCGGGCCACCGCACGGTGGTTTCGAGGACGCTGAAGTAAGCGTGTTTCTTGGTAAGAACCCTTGGCACACCCATGGATTTCCACAATCTCGTAAAGTTCTGCGAGCGATCGCTAAAGATCCAAAAAGATCGATGGTCGTATTGGATCCGTGTTTTACCGCAACTGCCAAGCTGGCAGATTATCACCTGCAACTCAAGCCGGGCGGTGATGCCTGGGCATTATCGGCAATTATTGCTTTTATAGTTCAAGAGGGTCTCGAGGACAGGGCTTTTATTGAGCGCCACACCTCCGGTTTTGATGAGATTAAGGGCCACTTTATGTCGCTTTCGGTTGCAGAATATTCGCAACTTGCGGGCTTAGAGTTAGAGCTTGTTAAAAACACCGCACGTCGAATAGCAACTGCGGAATCTGTTGCTGTATTTGAAGACTTAGGAGTGCAACAGAATATTAATTCCACCTTGGTAAGTTATCTACAAAAGATAATGTTTGTAATCACCGGTAATTTTGCAAAAAAGGGCGCAGCGAATATCGCCGTCCCTCTTATGTTAGTTACTGATGCTGGAAAAGGCGATGTTGCGCGCGGAGCTTTGGGCAAGTCAAAACCGACCAAGGTAAGCCCAGTGCTTGGCTCGCGAATCATTACAGGGCTATTACCTTGCAATGAAATCCCAGATGAGATTTTAACCGACCATCCTGATCGATTTCGTGGCGTCATCATCGAAAGCTCGAACCCCGTACACTCATACGCAAATAGCGAACGCATGATAGAAGCGATGCGAGCACTGGAGTTTTCAGTGGTTATCGACATCGCGATGACCGAAACAGCGCGCGAAGCATGCTATGTTTTGCCTGCAGCGAGTGCTTATGAAAAATTCGAATGTGTATTTTTTCAATTGGATTTTCCGAAAAATACTTTCCATATTCGCCACCCAATAGTGGAGCCCTTGGCGGGAACTTTAACCGAGCCAGAAATTCATACTCGTCTTATTGAAGAATTGGGCGGCATCCCAAAATCATACATAACAATTTTAAAAACAGCGGCTAAGCTGGGGCGAAAGGCATTTGCGGCAGGGTTTACTAGCATGCTCTCTAGGAACCCTAAACTATTTTCTGTTGCGCCATCGCTACTTTATCGAACGTTGGGCACCACATTAGATGGTGGAGCAGCGGCGCCAACTGCGGCGTTTTGGGCACTCGCTCATCAATTTGTTAGAAACCATCCCGACAGTGCGGCTAGAGCTGGATACGCTGGCTCGAGCTGGAAAGCTGGAGAGAAACTATTTAACGACTTGATAAGCAAAAAGTCTGGCATCGTTTTTACAGATTCTGGCGATAACTACCAAGATACTTGGAATCGCATGACCTACGCGGATAAACGTATACGTCTGCATCTAACTGAGTTGTTCTATAAGGTAACGTCATTGGACGCCAGTTTGCTTAAAGCATCTAGCGAGTACCCTTATATATTGACAGCGGGGCAACGCCGTGGAGAAACCTCGAATACAATTATTAGAGATAGTTCATGGGATAAGAAAAGTAAAGTTGCCAGTCTCTATATCAACCCGAAAGATGCTCAAGACCTTGATTTAGAAAACGGCGACAACGTAAAAATCACCACCAAGGTGGGTAGCGCACGAACCTATGTAGATATAACCGATCATCAGCCGCCAGGTTTTGTCAGTTTACCTAATGGTTTAGGCCTTGATTATGTCGATCAAGACGGCAATAAAATTAGAATTGGTGTTTCTCCAAATGGATTGACGAGAACCAAGGATAAAGATTTTTTCGCCGGCACGCCCTGGCATAAGCGTGTACCCGCGCAGCTTGAGAAAATAGCCTAAACGTAAACCTTCTAATTTTTCGTAATTTACTGCTAACGCCTCTATCGCAGCCTGTATGAGTGGTAGCCAATATAATTTGCAGTGGTGGGTGTATCGCCTACTAATTAAAGGAATTTTGATTAGATAAGCGGCTCGCTGAGAATGCGTTGAGTAGATATATGATTCAAATACCCGCTGCATATCACCTTAAAATAGCTGTGTACATGGAATAAATCTATTTTCGACGTTTGTAATTAATATTTATTTTCCACACGTATACTAATTTTGGGTTTTTGAAAACTAGGGAAGTTAATACTATTTCTATTTTTCAATACACACACAGATTATAATAGAGCAGAGGCGATTCACGTTGACCAAGGCACCATTCTCTACACGGAGCCTCTTTATTTCGTTAACCTGTACTTCTACAGTTTGATAAGATGCCGCTGGCTTACAATTAGCAATCAACGTTGTTTGCTCTATCTTTTG
>CAZJWW010000101.1:0-10065 GCA_964549895.1 uncultured Gammaproteobacteria bacterium | reverse complement strand
AGGTCTTTAATGGTTTGTATCTCTATTCCCGACTGTTGTGCGGCAAGTTCGATGCTAAAAGGCTTGGCGGCTTCACGCACCAAATCTACGTTTTCAAGATATTCACTAATATGGCCGGTACTAATCAGGTTTTCAGTGAATAGCATATTAATAATGGCCATCAATACATAGGCGTCACTACCGGGCCGTATAAAAATATGTTGATCAGATATATCGGCAGTTTCGCTACGCCTTGGGTCAACCACAACTAATTTGCCTCCTCTTTTTTGTAAGGCTTTAAAGCGCTTTGGTCCGTTTGGCATTGTCATCATGCTGCCATTAGAGGCCAGCGGGTTGCCGCCAAAAATTACCATCATCTGGGTCTGGTCAATATCGGGAACGGGAATAAAAAATTGATGCCCATACATGGCATATGCAACTAATTGATGTGGTAGCTGATCAAGTGAGGTGGCAGAAAAATTATTGCGAGTTTTTACCGCTCGACGTAATAACGCGCCGTGAGTAAGGTTGCCGTAGTTGTGTACTCCAGGATTGCCGGCATAAAAACCGACAGCGTCTTTACCGTGTTGCAATTGGGTTTCACACAACTTTTGTGCGGTGGTATCAATCGCTTCTTGCCAAGAGATTTCTTGCCAACCGTCAGCGACACGTTTTACTGGTTTACGCAAGCGATCAGGGTCATCGTAAATATCGGCTATAGCAGTAGCTTTTGGGCAGATATAGCCTTCGCTAAACGGGTCCTTTTTATCTCCCTTGATGGAGAGAATGTTTTCACCTTGGGTTTTGATTTCAAGTCCACAGATTGCTTCACATAAATGGCAAGCTCGATAATGTGTATTAATAGTTTCAGGCATGGATGGCTTTAATTGGGTGATTAATCTTAGTTACTAACAAGAATATATCACTTTGCGTGCACTGTCAGTGACGCCGGTAAGGCATTGTTTAATGTTTAACAGGAATCTTAGCTAAGCTGTGGAACCATGCTAGACTGGATGAAAATTATATTCGAGGGTTTAGCCATGTCATCCGCCGTATCCAGACCTGCCGCCGCAGACAGTCAACATGCCGTTGAACATTTTAAATCATTATTAAAATTCGAAACAGATTGTTGGGATGTGCATCACGCCACTACTAATGAGCGTAAAGATTTTATACTACTGGATGTACGCAGCGAAAGCCTTTATGAGCAGGGGCACGTCATTGGCGCTGTCAGCTTACCGCACCATAAGATCAACGAGAAAACCATGGAACAATATCCGAAAGATTCATTGTTTGTAGTGTATTGCGCTGGCCCACATTGCAATGGAGCCGATAAAGCAGCGCTTAAGTTAGCTCAATTAGATCGTCCGGTAAAAAAGATGATTGGTGGAGTTACAGGGTGGCTGGATGAGGGTTTCAGACTCGAATATCCCCAATAGATGTACTGCGCGTATTTAGCAACGCTGTGCGTGTAAAAAAGGCCGCGATATTAATCGCAGCCTTTTTATAACTCTGTATACGGAATACAGTAATTTTACTAATTACCGAAGTTATAAACTAGGTTTAAAGAAGTAATTGTGTCCGTATCATCAGCACCCGGTGCAGGATCTGTGTTGTGTCGAATAATGAAAGCCGCTTTCAAGGAAAACGTTTCATTGATCGCTACTAATAATGCTGCTTCGTTTTGAATAAAGGTATTGTCGGCGCCAATTTCAGCCGAGAACACATCTAAAAACTGAGCAGTGGGAGTGAACTGATTGCGATAATCTGAACGCAAAATTAGCGTTTCACCACTTACGTCTTCACCTTCAATTTCGGTACCATCATCGAGAATGATCAGCTGTGAAGTATCACGATAACCAATACCGATGCCTGTTTCCCAACCGACTGGTTCAGTATCAATTATTTTGTAACCATAACCTACGCCGATACTGGTTTGTTCTGTAAATCCGTCAAAGTCATCATCGAGAAAGCCTAAGTTAAAAAAGATATTGCTACGTTCACTCAGTGCTCTCTTAGCGGTGTAATTCGCTGCAATATTTTGTGCTGTATCTATGCCTTCAGTCGAGGCCTGATAGGTATTAAAACCAAATTCATGCGCCCATACTGGACCTTCATTAATGAATTTCAAACCGACATTTAAGTTTTCAGTGTCGGTATTACCGCTGGCGGTGACAAATCCAGCTTCACCTTGACCTTTCCATTGAGCATGAACGTTATGCGATACAGAAAACGCTATTAAAATAGCAAATAGTTTTGTTTTCAAAATAAACTCTCCTAACAAAAGTCGTTAATTAAAAAGTGATTGAATAAAAAGTTAGTGGAGACGTATGTTATAGAAAACAAAACGTTACTGACGCTTCTCAATGGATTATTTACGAAATCTTACAAATCACTAGTAGCTCATAATTCATAATTTTTTTATGATTTTTTTGACTCCCTCATAACTTATCATTATAGTGTTCACGAAATGAACGCTAATCTTAAATCGAACCTTTTTGATGCCGCAAAGGGTGGTTCAGAAAAAGAAAATCAACTTACTCTGGAATTACTGCAGGCCATTGATCAAAAAGATGATATCAGTCAACGTCACTTAGCTCAGGAGATGGGCGTGGCGCTGGGGCTAGCGAATTCGTATCTTAAGCGCTGTGTAAAAAAGGGTTGGATAAAGATGACCACTGCGCCCGCTAACCGTTACTTGTATTATTTAACGCCGAATGGCTTTACCGAAAAAGCACGTTTAACAGCGGAATTTTTCAGTACATCTCTCGCCTTATTTAGAGAGTCGGGTGAGGCTTATAGCTCCGTTTTTGAGGGCTGTGTCGCGCGCGGACATAAACGCGTAGTATTGGCGGGTTTATCAGACTTAACTGAGATTGCATTGATGCGAGCGATGCATAGCGATATTGAAGTGGTTGCGATATATCAGCCGAATGCTAATCGAAATGAGTTCTTCGGAGTGCCTATTGTGGCCCAGATACCGGATGCTAAAGAATATGACTCTGTGATACTCAGTTCGATGGAGCAGACTACAGACTTTATAGAGCATTTAGAGGCCAAGCTAGATCAACACGCGTGGATAGTGCCTCCTCTATTGTTGAATATGAATTATCGAAACCCAGAACTTACTTCGGAGAATGAAAGTCAGGAAGATGTCTCATAAACTCAAATGGAATAAGCTGAGCTGGGACAAAGATAGGAATGTTTTATTGAGTCTCAATCTTATAAAAATACAACTGAATGTTGTGCAACTTTAATTAAAACCGTAAATAAAAAAAATGGAAAATAGTAAAACTGTATTACTGACTGGCGGAGCCGGTTTTATTGGGTCTGCGTTAGTCCGTTACTTGGTTAACGAGACAAACACGACTGTGGTTAATGTCGATAAACTTACTTACGCAGGGAGTCTTCATTCTTTAGGTGGAGCTGATGCCAGCGACCGTCATCACTTTCATCAAGAAGATATTGTTGATGCGGGTGCAATGCGTAAATTGGTGGAACAGTATCAACCTGATTATATTATGCATTTGGCAGCGGAATCTCACGTAGATCGCTCCATCGACGGCCCTGGCGAATTTATACAGACAAATATCGTCGGTACCTATAATTTGTTGCAAGTTGCTCGTGAGTACTATGAGCAATTAGAAGGTGACAAGAAAACGGCATTTAAGTTTCATCATATTTCGACCGATGAAGTGTATGGCAGTTTGGGAGATACGGGCCTGTTTACTGAAACAACTCGGTACAAACCCAACTCCCCATATTCCGCTAGTAAAGCAAGTTCAGATCATTTAGTAAGGGCCTGGAATAAGACTTATAAATTACCCGTTGTTATTTCTAACTGCTCTAATAACTACGGTCCATTTCAGTTCCCCGAGAAGTTAGTTCCATTGATTATCCAAAAGGCGATCGCTGGCGAAGCATTGCCTATTTATGGCAAAGGTGACAACGTTCGCGATTGGTTGTTTGTAGATGATCACGTCAAGGCCTTATGGCGTATCGTTACGCAGGGCGAAAATGGTGAGGTTTATAACGTAGGTGGGCACAATGAAAAAACCAATATTCAGGTTGTGGAAACAATGTGTGCGATCCTTGATGACATTCAGCCCCGAGATGACGGCAAGCCCTACGCCGAACAAATCACCTTTGTTGCTGATCGACCAGGTCATGACCGACGGTATGCAATTGATGCCGCGAAAATTGAGCGTGAGTTGGGTTGGACACCGGAAGAAACTTTTGAATCGGGTATTCGAAAAACTGTCGAGTGGTATCTAAGCAATGCCGAATGGATTGCGAAGGTGTCTGGTGATTATGATGGCGGCCGTCTCGGGTCAAAGTAGCGTATAAAATCGATTCGTAGTTAATAGAATCTGCAGAAAATTTAAAAAAACAAATATATAAGTCATAGAGGTTCAAACATGAAAGGCATTATTTTAGCGGGTGGATCAGGCACGAGATTGCACCCAGTAACGCAAGTAGTTTCCAAACAGTTATTACCGGTTTACGACAAACCAATGATTTATTATCCGCTCTCGTCGCTAATGTTAGCGGGTATTCGCGATATATTAATTATTTCAACTCCTCAAGATACTCCGCGTTTTCAACAACTTATGAGCGATGGTTCACAGTGGGGATTAAATATATCGTATGCTGTTCAGCCGTCTCCTGATGGTCTCGCGCAGGCATTTATTATTGGTGCGGAATTCATCGGTAAAGATGATTGTGCTTTAGTACTCGGGGATAATGTATTCCACGGACATGATCTAAGTAAAAATCTTAAAGACGCCGGTGAGCAGAAAAAAGGTGCTACTGTGTTTGCTTACCCAGTACATGATCCCGAGCGCTATGGCGTCGTTGAGTTCGATGATAAGTGGCAAGCCATTAGTTTGGAAGAGAAACCCGAAGTCGCAAAATCTAATTATGCGGTAACGGGACTCTATTTTTACGATAATCGGGTAGTTGACGTAGCGAAAAATATTAAACCCTCTGAACGGGGCGAATTAGAAATTACGGACGTAAATAAGCAATACCTTGAGTGGGGCGATCTATCGGTTCAAGTATTTGGTCGCGGTTTAGCGTGGTTAGACATGGGTACGCATGAATCTCTGTTGCAGGCCTCACTGTTTATTGAAACCATCGAAAACCGTCAAGGTCTGAAAGTCGCCTGCTTGGAAGAAATTGCCTACCGACAAGGCTATATTGGCGAAGAGCAACTTGAGAAGGCGGCAACTCAATACGGTAAAAGTGGTTATGGAAAATATCTGAAAATGGTCTTGGAAAACAAGCATCAATTTATTGGATAGAGTCTATCTAAACGATCTACTACTCAGTTAGACTACTTCACGATAGCTCAATCAAAAATAAAATTAGAAGCCTAAAATGTTTTTTGATCTACTCAATCATCGTTATCTGTTTTTACAGATGCTTAGGCGCGATATTCAACAACGTTATCGTGGCTCGCAACTAGGTTTTCTATGGGCGTTTTTATACCCGATTATGATGCTATTGGTTTACACCTTTGTATTTGGCATGGTGATGCGCGTCAAGTGGGGTATTGAAGGTCAAGATAATATTGATTTCGGTCTAATTTTGTTCGCTGGCTTACTTTGCCACGGTTTATTGGCAGAAGTGGTGCTGGGTGCCGTTGGTCAAATAGCTGGTAATTCTCAATACGTTAAAAAAGTGGTGTTTCCGCTACACATACTTACCTTGGTGAGCATATGCAATGCTCTATTTCATATGCTACTGGGCACCGGTATTTTAATGGCAATCTTTTTGTATACCGGAAATAGTCTTAGTTGGACCATGTTATTAGCCCCGGTGGTGCTCTTGCCATTCGTTATATTTTTATTAGGTATATCTTGGTTTGTTGCTGTATTGGGAGTCTATGTACGAGACTTGGGTCAGTTTATTGGTGTAATCATTACCATTCTGTTGTTTCTCGGGCCTATTGTTTACCCATTTAGTCGCATACCCGACGTTATACAACCTTATGTTTTTTGGCTAAATCCTTTAACCATTATTGTTGAAAATTTTCGTGCTGTTTTGTTGTTCAATCAAATGCCGGATTGGACCAGTTTGGGTATTTATACAGTGTTGGCCATACTGATGTTGCTGCTTGGAAGCTGGTTTTTTAATCGAACACGGGATGGATTTGCTGATGTCATCTAATCTTGTGGATACTGAAAAGCGGAGTGCTGAATATCAGAGTGTTGAAGAGCAGAGTCTTGTAACTAAGAATACAAAGATTGACTTTTCTCATGCCGTTATCGAAGTCGAGCAGATTACCAAGTGCTATCAAAGTTATAAAAAACCATTTCATCGCCTGCTGCAAAGTCTCACTTCAAACAAAAGCACTAGCAAACAATATTATGAAGAATTTTGGGCGCTTAAAGGCATAGACCTTAGGGTGCATTGTGGTGAGACCATCGGCATCATAGGGAAAAATGGTTCGGGAAAGTCTACGTTGCTGCAGATTATCGCGGGTATATTGCAGCCCACCGATGGCAAGTTTAAAACCGATGGACGAATATCAGCTTTATTGGAATTAGGTGCAGGTTTTAATCCTGAGTTTACGGGCATGGAAAACGCGAGGCTCAATGCCTCAATTATGGGGTTGAGTCGCGAAGAGTTTCACCAGAAGTTGCCTGATATTGTGGACTTTTGTGGTTTGGGTGACTTTTTGCACCGACCTGTAAAAACTTATTCTAGTGGTATGTTTGTTCGTCTAGCATTTGCCGTTGCGATTAATATGAACCCCGATATCTTAATTATAGATGAAGCCTTAGCGGTCGGCGATGTGCGGTTTCAGCGTAAGTGTTTTCGGCGTATTGAGCAACTCAAAGAACAAGGTGTTTCAATTTTGTTTGTGACCCATTCCACCGAGAGCATCATCAGCTATTGTGACCGAGCCATTATGTTAGACGACGGCGAGTTAAAAATGACCGGTAATCCTAAACAAGTTGTACAGGCCTATTTAGAGATGATGTTTCAAACCGATGTTAAAGTAAGTTCATCGGAACAGGCATTTGACACTCAGCAATATAATGTTGATTTTGATCCCAATGTAGATAATTGTTTGACGCAGCGAACTTACAATGCAAACGAGCATCGCTGGGGAGATGGACGTGCCAAAATATGTAATTTCGAAGTTTTGCAAAACGGTGCACCTTGTAGCGGGCTAGTGCAAACCGGTGATGAGTTAATCGTGCGTATGTCGGTGTTATATAAGCAAGATATCGACGATTTAATCTATGGAATTACTGTTAAGACCAATGATGGTACCGCTATTTTCGGCACTAATTCGCGGCTATTGGATAAACAAGGTGAGGGGCGAATCCGCACAGCACAAAATACTGGTGATCTAATCTCAATAGAGTTCAAATTGACCATAAATTTATTAGCCGGAGACTACTTTATTTCTCTCGGTGTCGCGCAAGATCACAGCTCTAAAGATAATATCGCCATCGATCGGCGTTATGATGTCATTCATTTAACTGTTAGGGATACTTTAAAGGCCTTTGGTTTTGCTAATCTACAAGGCTCACTTGCATTGATTGATAAAGACGGATGAAAGTGGTGAACGAGGGTTGTGAATAATGTCTGCCTTAATTGAGTTAAACGATTTTGTTGAAGCTGATAATGGCGTGTTTCATGCCCCCCAAGCAGCGCAAGATTTTAGCTACAGCGATGGTGCAAAGACCGAGCTGGAGCTCGACAATATACTGCGCAGCGCCACAGATTTATCGAGCAATTCACTAGAATTACAAGACCACGTCCACGACTGGCCAAGCGAATATCACTTATCGTCTAAAAGAGCTAATTTGCTACGCGCGCTAAATTTGCAAGGGGTTAGCCGAGTATTGGAGCTGGGCTGTGGCTGTGGTTCAATTAGCCGATATTTGGGTGAATTAGAGGGCGTTCAAGTGGATGCAATAGAAGGTAGCCCAAACCGTGCGGCGTTGGCTGCACTACGTTGCCGAGACCAAGATAATGTCACTATTAGTACCGCTAACTTCAATGATGTACAACTGCCAGAAGATTATTATGATTTAATCCTTTATGTAGGAGTGACCGAGTATGCAGGGCGCTTTTCGTCTGACCAAAGCGATCAAGCGGCTTTGCAAAATTTGTTGCTTATGGCCAAGACTGCCTGCAAAGAGAGTGGTGTTACTCTAATCGCCATAGAAAATCGCCTAGGTTTAAAGTACATGCTCGGAGCGAAAGAAGATCACTATGCGGAGTCATTTGTCGGCCTCGA
Source organism: uncultured Gammaproteobacteria bacterium (assembly GCA_964549895.1). Taxonomy (GTDB): domain Bacteria; phylum Pseudomonadota; class Gammaproteobacteria; order Arenicellales; family Arenicellaceae; genus Arenicella. The sequence goes on along the minus strand of CAZJWW010000101.1, from coordinate 1,826 downwards.
TAACTACCCAAATTCAACAGGTATTCGTACTTATAATAAAAGTGAATGGCAACAACAAATTAAAATCGCGGGATTTACCGCCACACAATTTTTATATCCATTTCCCGATTATAAAATTCCGACGTTGATTGTGCATGACCAAGCTAACATTCAACAAAGTGATGAAAATAATGAGTTAGGTGACGCATTGGGGCAATTTAGGTCTCGCGATTATAATTCTGATTTTTATTGCGAAAATGAAGGCCGACTTTGGCAATCTTTAAACAATGCAGGCACTTTGGGTCAGCACGCCAATTCATTTCTCATACTGTTAAGTAATTCGCAGAAGGGTGTGGAAAATATGAGTGAATTCGCATTCAGGACTTTTCAAGAGCCCGATTATGACTATCTGAAAAACGCCGAATCAAATCGTGAATCTAAAGCGAATGGTGATAGCAGTGATGTAGAAATTATTGATTTGAGAAATCAATTGGCAGCGGTGAGCAATGAACTCGCATTAGTGAAGGGCTCTAGGGGTTGGCGTTTACTCAATGTTTTTCGGCGGTTGTTAGGTAACAAACTTCGTTAGAGTTTATTCTTGGAATGAATTTGAGAAAACTCTTAATAAAACTGGCTGGCCAGTTAGAAAAAGCTTGGACAAAAATTGATTTTGCGTCCTCACGTATAGACATCAAGTCTGGCTGGTACGTCGCTGAATTTTTGATTCAAGGCGTAATTAATCACACTCCAAGAATTGTAATTAAAAATAGTGCGGGTAAGAGCATCGAACGATCATTGATCGGTTTTCATTCTGGCCGCAATCGCATGCTTATCTATTTGCCTCAGGGTTTATTAGAGGCGTATAGCAAGTCGCTAGAGTTTGAATCTTTAGGCCGCGTTTCATGGCTAGAAGGGCGCGCGAGAATATTGTTGATATGTTTTCGTTATCTTATTGATTTTTTTAGCATTAAAGTTTTTTTCAGAATGATCGCCATGCAGTTTCAAAAGAGCCCAGAGCTGTCCACGGAGCTACTACAATTCTATTCACCAGCCACTGAAAACTATCTCAGTAATCTAAATTATTGGCAGCGTTTTAGAGGTTTTGAAAAGCAATTAACGTGGTGGTGCCGCGGCCCACGAATTGCGGTGCTTATTGAAGATGATTCGCAGCGCAAAGAGTTAGCAGAGCTCCTGGTTCCGGCTGATGCGATTATAACCGTTGACTCCAATGCTGTTATATCCTCGAATATTGATTACGTTATTCCTCTCAGTCGCACCGAACACTTACGCGCGGCGTCTATACTGGTGCTTAAAAGATTTTTAAAAAAGGCCGCAAAGCCACCAAGTCTGATCTACAGTGATCATGACTATCGGTATGATGAACACGCGGGTCAACAAGTCATGTTGCCCGTATTTAAGCCGCAACCTAGCGACCCCTATCTGCATTGTTTCAATTACCTGGGTCCGGCCGTTACATTTTCCCGAGATGCTCTGGGGAATACTAATTTGATTGATCTCCTCGATGACGAAGTTCGTTATAGACTGGCTATGAAATGCTTTGCGGACATTCGTAACGTCGCGCATTTAAGCGAAGCGCTGTTTAGTAGCGATCGACAATTGGGCATGATCACGCCCGAGCCCAACGCTTCTGAATCGCGATGGCCAAATATTGCCTGGCAACGGCACGAAAATATTAACGTTTTGCGAGCCAGCTTAGTTTGGCAAAACCTACCGAGTGTTGACGTGATTATTCCAACTAGAGATGGATTGTCGGTATTAAAGCCTTGTATAGACTCATTGTTAGCTTTGACTGACTATCCTAACTTTAAGATCATTGTCGCCGACAA
>CAZJWW010000100.1:0-10283 GCA_964549895.1 uncultured Gammaproteobacteria bacterium | reverse complement strand
TAGTTTCATCAATTCAGAGTCCATAATATATTCAATGATAACAGTTATTATTATCAGTATTTACTGTTTACCGATGCTAATTAGTTTAATTGGGGTTTTTGGGTTCTTGGAAATTTTAGCCATGGTTAATTCTCTGCCCCATACATAGCCCGTATCTAAACATAAATGCTTAGATGTGTTAAGTAGGCCGAGTGCAGACCAATGACCGAAAACAATTCGATATTTTTTAAATTCCTTATTCTGTATAGCGAACCACGGCACACGGTTTTTGCGTGATTTATTGACATAACCACTTTCTGTTAAGTTTAAGTGCCCTTTAGGAGAGCAAAAACGCATGCGCGTATAGGCGTTGATTATAAAGCGCCGACGGTGAGTTTTGCTTAGTTCATCGGACCATTTGCTTGGCAAATTGCTGTAAATTTTTCCCAATAAACGCACACATTTTTTTTCGTTAGAGAAAACGCGTTCTACTTCTTTGGCTAAATCTTGCGCTTGTTGAAATCCCCACCACGGATAAATACCCGCATGGCACAATGCAATTTTACGTTGATTGTCTATAACCAGTAATGGTTTTTGGCGTAACCAATCGGCTATCTTGTCTCTGTCATGCGCTTCTAATATCTGTATCAAGGTGTCAGTACGACGATGTTCCCGTACCCCGTAGATCATCGATAATAGATGAATATCATGATTTCCTAAAACGCTAACACATTGATTTTTAAGACTTTTAAGGAGCCTTAAGGTCTTCAAAGAATCAGGGCCGCGATTAACTAAATCCCCCACGCAGAGCAAAGTGTCCTTACTTTGGTCAAAATTTACGGTATCAAGTAATTGCACTAACGGTTCATAACAACCTTGAATATCCCCTACAGCATAGGTAGCCATTAAAAAATAGTAGACCTAGAAGTCATCGAAATCTTCTTTCACTAGAACAGGAGGGTTGCCATCATAAATATCGTTTAAGCGGCTTTTTTCGGAAGCGGCTTTAATAAATTGATAAGTATCGATTTGGTTTCGTAGTGTTGGATCAAACCTTAAAAACCCAGCGCGAGTGTTTACTATATTCAGTACAGATAACCCCGATGTGACGACGTTTTCATTAGTGATTATATTGTTCGGAAAATACGAAACCCTATCCACAACAAACCCAAAACCATCTCTCAAATTAGAGGGCCCAATAAATGGCAACACAAGATATGGTCCAGGATTGACACCCCAGGCAGCTAATGTTTGACCAAAATCTTCTTTACTGGGTTTAATATTATAGAAATGATCAACCACATCGAATAAACCACCCACCCCAGCCGTACTATTGACGATAAATCGATAAGCAGAAATCAACGTTCGATCAACTTTTCCTTGTAGTAAATTATTTACCCCGTACAAAGGCTCTGACAAATTTTGGAAAAAGTTTGAAACACTTTTACGCACACGCTTTGGCGCAACTCTCGTATAACCTTTAGCCACAGGCTTTAAAATAGCTTTGTCGGCATTGTTATTGAAATTATGAATACGACGATTAAAGCTCTGTAAAGGGTCGGCACTAATTTGTAAACTAGGGTCGTCCGTAGGCTTTAGAGTATTACAAGCAGATAAACATGCTATCAATAGACACGTTACTGCTACCTTTTGAGTAAACATCTGAATTTATTCCTTGATCACGATCATTTTGCTAATAGTGAATTATAGGCAGTTTATGTGAGCCTAAAGTTAAAATCTATTCATCCATAAGTTGGCGCTGCAATAAGCTTTGTACGGCTCGTTCTGGTGCAAGCCCGTCATACAGAACTTTATAAACTTGTTCACTTATCGGCATTTCAACACCGTGCAGTTGGGCAAAGCGAACGATCTCGCGGGTAGTGGTATACCCCTCTACTTCTTGACCGATATTTTTTAAAGTTTGCTCTATGCTCTGCCCTCGACCAATACCTAAGCCAAAACGACGGTTGCGAGATTGGTCATCAGTACAAGTAAGCACTAGATCCCCCATTCCAGCTAGCCCCAAAAATGATTCCGTTTGGGCCCCCAAAGCCAAACCAAACCGAGCGATCTCCGCTAAGCCACGAGTAATGATGGCGGCGCGAGAATTGGCGCCAAACCCTAGTCCGTCACTGATGCCGGCTGCTATTGCCATAACATTTTTCATAGCGCCGCCAACCTGGACGCCAATAAAGTCGTGATTAATATAAACCCGCATGCGCTCTTGGTGAAAAAGCTCAGCCACATATTTGGCTGTTTTATCACTATTCCCCGCTGCTGCAATGGCGGTTGGGAGATCGCCAGCTACTTCTTTGGAGAAACTCGGGCCTGATACTACGGCTTGCTTAGTGGCTTTACCTAATTCTTGATCAACTACTTGATTGAGTAATACCGGGCCTTCTTTATCAAAACCTTTGGTAGCCCAAATTATGGTAGCCCCTTTATCTATTCCATGGGCACTGAGTTTTTTGATAATCGATCGAAAAGCGTGGCTAGGGGTAACGATTAAAAATACTGAATGAGCCATGGTAACTGCAGCTAGATCAGACGCTAGCTTTAGGTTTTTAGGAAATTTAAAACCCTCGAGATATGCCTTATTACAACCATCGTTTTGCATACAATCAACGTGTGTGTGGCGATGGGCCCACAAGGTGACATTGTGTTGATTTCGAGTAAGAGCGAGTGCCAACGCAGTACCCCAAGAACCGGCTCCTAATACTGCGATATCTGACTTATTTGCCACGGGAAGTTATGAGTAACTAGTGAGCCGTTTCACCTTCATTGTCTTTTTCCTGTTGTGCCGCAGCGACCTTTTGCCGCTTTTGTTGATACAAGCTCTCAAAGTTGATCGGCGACAGTAGTAATTGTGGAAAACCAGCCTTGCCTACTAAATCGGCAATAGCTTCCCGCGCGAAGGGCAGCAATACATTTGGACAGGCAATCTCTAGGGCCAACGGTAGATCTTCATCAGGAATGCCGACAATATGAAAAACCCCTGCTTGCTGAACTTCTACTAGAAAGGCGGTTTTATCATCAGTTTTAGAGGTTACCGTCATGGCCAGTATCACTTCATAATAGTCTTCTTGCTCTAAAGTGATGGCACGGATACTTGCATCAATACCAATATCCGGGTTACCAATTTCGCTCAAAAAGATATCCGGCGCATTTGGGGATTCCACAGACGCGTCTTTTAAGTATATTTTTCGAATATCAAAGGTGTTGGGTTTTTTATCAGCCATAATCTTATTTGTTGAATGTTTAGGTTTTCAAAGCCCGACCGGGCTATTAGTCAGCTCGTCGAAAATGAATATTAGTTGCTATGTGTCTTAATTGGTTAATCAGCAGAGGGTTTAACTGGAGCTCGTCACCGGTAGATTTTCCTTAGTCCATGCCGTTAAACCACCACGGAGTATGTGCAAGTCAGAAAAACCTATTGAAATCAAGCGTTTAGCTGCCGCGCTGCTGCGAGAGCCTGTCTGGCAAACGATCACTGCTGTTTTGTCTTTGTGTTTTAATAGTGCCTTATTTTCAGCGGATATTTCATTCAGCGGTGCATTAATGGCATTGGGTATGTGTGATTGATCGAAATGTTTGGTTTCATTGACATCGATGATGACCGATTTGCCAGCTCGTTGGAGTTGAGGCATTTCCAGCGCAGAAACAAAGGGGGCGCCTTTAACATTCGCCTGCATGATGGACATCAATAACAAATTAAGCACGAGCGCAAACGCGGCGAACCACCAAATATTGAGATTTACAAATTCTAGAAACATAAATTTAGTTAATAACGCCTGGGTGCGTAGCAGCTATAATCAATCGAACGAGAATTATACAGCAAGGTATCGCTAATTGAACGTCCCCGCTCTGCTTAATATGCCTAGCCTTGCAAAAAGGCTGAGTCATGCTCTGGTGTTTGCTTGCCTGTTCGTGTGCCTGGTGTTGATGCCAGATTTTAGTTGGGCACAATCAGACCGAGACTATAAAAAATCTCTTGAAGAAATTACCAAAGAAATTACAGAAGTTAGCCGGAACCTAAATGCCAATAAAAGCTTGTTAAAAACTCAACGCGACAAGTTGTTTGCATCTGAAAAAGCATTAATACGAGCTGAGAAGGAGTTACAAGTTACTCGCGAAAGAATGTTGGAAGTAGAAAACTTGCAAACGGACTTGGATCAGCAACTGGCAGAGGCGCAAAAGGCGCAGGCTGGTAATCGCAGCATCTTGATCCAGTTGATGCGCAGTCGTTATCGAGAAGGTAATGCAAACTATTTAAAGTTGTTATTAGACCAAGAAAACCCTTATGCCGTAGGGCGATTAAATAATTATCAAAAGTTTATGTCGAAGGCGTTACAAGAAAAGGCTGAGCAAGTCCAAAAAGATATTCAACAAGTGACTGATCTGAGATCACGCCAAAGTAACCTACTTCAACAGCTACAAATAGAGCAGAACAAACAATTAGAACAGGAATCAACACTTAAAAAAGCCAAGCAAGAGCGAGCTAAAAGTGTTGCCAAATTAAACGATAAGGTAGAGAGATCGGCAGATAAACTTAAACGATTACAGCAAGATCGAAAACGCTTAAATTCACTGCTTAGTGAAATCAAAGTCAAAGCTTTAAAATTAAAACGCTTAGAAGAAAAACGATTGAAAGAAAAGCAGGCCCAGCAGCGGTCTAATAGTAGTACTAAACGAACAAAAGTAGAGCGCCCCGTTGTCTCTGGTGGTTTTACAAAGCAAAAAGGCCGATTGTCGTGTCCTGTTGAAGCAAAGCGGTCAGTTAAGTATGGTGCGCGAGTGGCTGCATCGGGCATGGTTTCAGAGGGTATCTTGTTTGATACCAAAGGATCGGTTTCTGTAAGGTCGATATTTAGAGGGCGAGTTTTGTTTGCTGATTTTTTAAAAGGTTATGGTTTATTATTAATTGTAGATCATGGAGATGATCACATTAGTCTTTACGGGCACAATGCTCGTTTGTTAAAAAATGTAGGTGATTCCGTGGAAACTAATGAGGTCATTTCGATGTCTGGCACTACTGGAGGCTTGCAAAGCACAGGACTCTATTTTGAAATCCGAGATAACACTACGCCCGTCAACCCAACTAAATGGTGCCGTTAATAGTAATTTATTACTACACTACTATTGAAATGTAGGCGTACTAGCAACGTAATTGAAATTTTAAAAATTTATAAACAAAGGTTAAAGATATGCAACAAGTTTTCATGCGACTAAAGTCTCACATAATTTTGGTTACCGTAATTACCACCAGCTTTTTTCTGTTTTGCTCAACAGGATTCTCACAAACTGAAGAAGAGTTAGACGGTGGCGTAATAGAAGAATTAGAACGGTCGGATGAAGACCCTCAAGCGGTTATCAATAGTGAATTAACTACCGAAGACCCGTCAGCGCAAACTCCGTTGCCGCTAGAACAAATCAAAACCTTTGCTGAAATATTTACCCGCATTAAGCGTAGCTATGTAGAACCGATTAGCGATGAAAAACTACTCGATTACGCGGTGGAAGGCATGCTGGCGGGGCTTGACCCACATTCCGTTTATCTTAAAGACGAACGCTATGAAGAATTAAATGAAGGGACTCAAGGAAAATTTGGCGGTCTTGGTATGGAAGTTGTTATGGAGAAAGGCTTTGTCAAAGTGGTTACGCCGATTGACGACACGCCGGCTGCCAAAGCGGGAGTGCAGCCTGGAGACATTATTATTAGAGTGGATGGCTCAACCGTATCAGGCTTAAGTTTGCAAGAAGCCACCGAAAAAATGCGTGGGCAGCCGGGTACTTCTGTAGTTTTAAGCATACTAAGAGAGTCAGAGCCTGAGCCATTTGATCTGACCTTGGAGCGAGCCATTGTTCGGGTTAGTTCAGTTAAACGAGTTCGCCTTAGTAATCGGATAGGCTATTTAAGAGTGAGCCAATTTCAAGTCTCGACGGCCGAGAGTTTTCGCAAGGAACTTAAAATGTTGCGAGAGATCGACGACTTCTCTGGTTTGATTATTGATCTGCGAAATAACCCCGGTGGTTTGCTTAATAGCGCGATATCAATTGCAGATACTTTTATAAAAGACGGAGTTATCGTTAGCACTAAAGGCCGTATAAGAGAGAATAATCAAGAATTTTTAGCCACACCCTCAGATTTGTTGGAAGGCAAACCAATTGTGGTATTGATTAATGACGGCTCTGCATCAGCCTCTGAGATAGTAGCTGGAGCTTTACAAGACCACAAACGCGCGCTTATTTTGGGCACCGAATCATTTGGTAAAGGCTCAGTACAAACGGTAATGACTATTGGAGAGCATGAAGCGGTAAAGTTAACCACAGCTCGTTATTACACACCCAATGGTCAATCAATTCAGGCCTCGGGGATAGTGCCAGATGTGTATGTTTCGCAACGTCAATTCAAAGAGTCTGTTCAAGGGTTTCAGCGGATTACAGAAAATGACCTCCCTGGTCATCTAGAAAACGATGCGCAACCTAAGAACAAAAAGAACTCCGTAGAAGCGGCGGCGCTACTTGCCGAAGATTACCAGCTAAATGAAGCCTTCAATTTGTTGAATGGTCTGGTGTTATTCAAGTAGTGATTTAAAGAAAAAAGTTCGTTCTAAAGCAGACAACTATACTGATGGAGATCCTTCGCTGTGCTAGGGATCACTGATTGGATTTTCAATCTCCCCCGAGCCGCTAATTCCAGATAAAGAGCCCTCAGCGTGTTGTAATAAAGAGCCGTAAGCAGGTGTGTTAAAGAGCTCTCAGCGTGTGTTAAAGAGCCTTAAGCGTGTAAGTCTGGAATGAGTTTGCTCTCAAGCCTGATGATTGAATCTTTTAGTTTTAGTTTCTTTTTCTTTAGACGGCTGATGTTTAGTTGATTCGCCTCGACTTTTTCTGCCATGGCTTCAATTGCAATATCCAGCTCTCGATGGTCTTGTTTTAGTTCAGCGAGCTCCTGAATCAGTTGTTGCTTTTCGATATTGGTAATATTCATATGATGTCTCAAGAGCATAATAGCCTAGTTTGGTGTTATTCTTCTCTAAAACCCGCTCTATTTCTACCATGACTATCCGCAGTTTTATTGCTTTACCCATCCCCAAAGCTGTTGCCAATGAGCTCGGTGATTTGAGTGCCCGTATGGCGTATCAAGATAAAAGCAATGCGGTTCGTTGGGTAGACCAAGAGCGTTACCATATTACCTTAGCGTTTTTAGGCGATCAAAATTTAGAAGACTTAGAACATATGGCCACAAATTTGGATGAAACCCTAGACTTAAGTAGTCCTGAAGTCTGCGTTAAACGTTTAAGTCCATTTCCAGAAAGCCGGCCGAAATTAATTGCTGCGATGATCGACCCAAATGACACGCTTTCAGCGTTAAACCGTCAGGTGATTTCGGCGGTTGCAGCTAGTGGTTTAAGGATCGATAAAAGGCGATTTATTCCACATATCACGTTGGGTCGATATCGACACAGCAAGAATCAATTTTCTGGCGCAATACCCATGAACATAGTGATTGATATGATTTTGGACGAAGTAGTCTTGTATGAAAGTGTGTTAACTACTAATGGAGCGGAATACGAGGCAATATATCGTTTTCCGCTGGATGAATATAGTTTCGATGAAATATGATTTGCACAGCCATTCGTATTATTCGGATGGTAGCTTAAGCCCGACAGAATTAGTCAATCAGGCCGAAGAGGCTGGTATAAGTCACCTTGCGCTTACTGATCATGACAGCGTTTCAGGCTTGCAAGAAGCGCAGTCGGCAGCGCAGATTTCTGAACTGCAGCTAATTGATGGCGTTGAGCTTTCATGCAACTGGCAGCACCAGCTATTGCATGTGGTGGGCTTGAACGTAGATTCAGACAACAGCACTTTATTGGCTGGTATAGAGCAAAACCGCCAGCGTCGTTTTGATCGAGCCGAGGCGATGTTCGAGGATTTTGAAAAACACGATATTTTTATCCGTGATCAAGTGCAGGCCTTGATACACCATGACGCCGTGCCTACCCGACCACATTTTGCTGAAGCCTTGGTTGAACAAGGGTATGCGAAAAACAAAAAGCAAGCCTTTAAGCGTTACTTGGTTCACGGCAAGCCAGGTTTTGTTCCCATGCAGTGGCCGACCCTAGATGAGGTTGGTGAATGGGTAACTGCCGCTGGCGGTATCGCCGTATTAGCACACCCAACTCGATACAAATTTACGCGCAGTAAATTGGTTCGATTGATTGACGATATGCTAGCCGCCCAGATTCATGGTATCGAAATAACCACTGCGATCACCACTAGTTCGCAAGCATCAATGCTATCGCAATTGGCACTAGAACATGATTTGTTGGCGTCTACTGGCTCAGATTTTCATTCTAACGATCAGCATTGGGCCAAACTTGGCAACATAGAACCATTATCGCCCGACCTCACACCAGTGTGGTCGAGGTTTTAATTCTTCCGTTTATTTGCAATGGGCTATTAAAAGAATGCTTGAAAACGACTTAAATCCGAGCACGGCTAATAATTCTGAAACAATTTTTCTTAAAGATTATCAACCACCGAAATTTCTGATTAGCGAGATCGAACTAGATGCTAATTTAGGCCACGAACGAACGGTAATTACTGCTCAACTTAAAGTCCGTCGCAATGGCTCTCATGACGAAGCATTGGTACTCAACGGCGAGAAACTAAGCTTGTTATCGGTCGCTTTAGACGAATCAATACTCGGTCCTGAGCAATACAATTGCACCGACACCTCGATGCAGTTAACTGAGGTCCCAGATAATTTCGTGCTAAAAATTGTGACTGAATTACAGCCTCATCTGAATACAGAATTATCGGGTCTCTACCAATCCAGCGGAAATTTTTGTACGCAATGTGAAGCCGAAGGCTTTCGACGCATCACATACTTTTTGGATCGCCCAGATGTTTTGTCTAAATACACGGTTACTATTGTGGCCGATCAGCAAGCCAACCCAGTGCTATTATCAAATGGTAATTTGCAGGATCACGGAATCAATGATGATGGCACGCATTGGGCTAAGTGGCATGACCCTCATCCCAAACCCAGTTACCTATTTGCTTTAGTCGCTGGAGATCTAAACTCGATCAGTGACCAATTTGTTACCGTATCGGGCCAGTCCGTTGAGTTGAATATATACACCCAGCCCCATAATATCGACAAGTGCGATCACGCCATGGTGTCGTTAAAAAAATCCATGCTTTGGGATGAACAAGTCTATGGTCGAGAATACGATTTAAGCGTTTACAATATTGTCGCTGTCGACGATTTTAATATGGGCGCCATGGAAAATAAGGGACTGAATATCTTTAATTCCAAATACGTATTGGCAAACCAACAAACCGCCACCGACGTTGATTATGAAGGTATCGAAAGCGTGATTGGCCACGAGTACTTTCATAATTGGTCGGGCAATCGAGTTACCTGTCGAGATTGGTTTCAATTAAGTCTTAAAGAGGGGTTCACGGTTTTTCGTGATCAAGAGTTTAGCGCCGACATGAATTCTCGTGCCGTGAAACGAATTCGCGATGTGCAGGTTTTGCGAGCTCATCAGTTTAAAGAAGATGCCGGACCAATGGCCCACGCAGTACGGCCTGAATCCTATCAGGAGATAAACAACTTTTATACTGTTACCATTTACGAAAAAGGTGCCGAAGTCATTCGCATGATGCATAGCTTGGTCGGCAAAAAGGGTTTTCGTACAGGCACCGATTTGTATTTTGAGCGGTACGACGGTCAAGCCGTTACCACCGAAGATTTTGTACTTTGCATGGAACAGGCTAACGCTATAGATTTGCAACAATTTCGTCTTTGGTATACGCAAGCAGGCACACCTCAGGTTTCTATAGAGCAACAATATTCAAACGGCAAACTAAGTTTAATCGTTGAGCAATCATGCCCTCCCTCCCCTGGTCAGCCACACAAAGAACCATTTCAAATACCAATTTCTATAGCACTATTTTCTGTTGCTGGAGAAAAGCTATTAGAAACTACCTTAGCGATAACCGCCGAGCAGCAACAGTTTGAATTTGCTGATCTAGAAGAGCGACCTATTGTTTCAATTCTTAGAGATTTTTCAGCGCCTATAAAACTTTCTTTTGCACAATCGGACGAAGATCTCGCGACACTAATAAAAGTAGACGACAATGGTTTCGCTAGATGGGAGTCGATGCAGCGATTGAGCCTTAACCTTCTATTGCCAGCAATAGATAGCGGCAAACTAGATCCACAGGCTTATCAAAATTTATTGGATGCGATGCGAGGTTTGATTGCATCCAAACCGAAAGACAAAGCG
>CAZJWW010000099.1:0-10335 GCA_964549895.1 uncultured Gammaproteobacteria bacterium | reverse complement strand
CAAAGAGGTCAGTGTTAATTTATATGATTCAAAATACGCGTAACGACTTCGTCTATTGAAAGATCAGAAGTATCGAGGACTATGGCATCGTCGGCCGCTTTTAACGGGGATTCTGCTCTGCTCGAATCTCGGACATCACGCGCCTGAATCGACTCTAATAGGCGCGCGAGGTTAACATCGAAACCCTTGGATTTCAACTGATCAAAACGCCTTTGTGCCCGTATTTCGGGGCTGGCCGTCAAAAACACCTTAAATTGGGCATCGGGGAAGACAACGGTGCCCATATCTCGGCCGTCGGCGACCAAACCAGGTGCTTTTCGGCAGCGTCTTTGCATCTTCAAAAGCGCTGCCCGCACGGGCGCTAGGGGCGCTATCTTGCTGGCCATTTCGCCAGTTTCCTCGGTTCTGAGTTGATCAGTGATCATTTCTCCATTGATCTCAATTTGCGCCGCATCCGTTTCACGCACATGACAAATTAGTTCCATGGTATCAGCAAGATCGACCAAAGCATCAATATCTGTGTGATTTACTCGTTGATCATTGGCCAGCCAAGCCAAAGCTCGGTAAATTGCGCCGCTGTCTAAGTAGTGCCAAGCAAATTTCAGAGCGCAAATTTGGCCGATGGTGCCCTTGCCTGAGCCGCTGGGTCCATCAATGGCCAACACTGGGTGTACATTATTCAGCAATGCTTAGGCCTACCCGATTCGCAAGCTCAACAAAATTTGGAAATGATGTTGCAACGTTCTCTGCACCATCAATCACAATCTCGCTATCGCTGACACCACCAGCCACAGCAAACGACATGGCAATCCGGTGATCATGGAAACTTTGTACCTTACCGCCAGTGATAGTGCCGCCGGTCACGATCATTCCGTCTCGACGTTCTTCGACAGTCACGCCGATATTACTTAGGCCTTCGACCATAGCCGATATCCGATCGGACTCCTTATGCCGCAGCTCTTCAGCACCAGTAATAGTTGTTTGTCCTTGCGCGCAGGATGCAGCAACGCAAATTATCGGAAACTCATCAATAGCTAGTGGCACTAAGGCAGGATCAATGACACATCCCTTTAGACCAACGTAGTTGACTTGAATGTCTGCCACTGGTTCGCCCCCCATAGCACGCGGATTAAGCAATCGAATATCACCGCCCATGGCTTTTAGAATATCGACTATACCGGTACGCGTTGGATTCACGCATACGTGCTCCAGAACAATCGACGAGCCCGGCACAATGGAGGCAGCTACCATAAAAAAGGCGGCCGATGAAATATCCGCAGGTATATCAATATTGGCAGCCTTTAATTCACCGCCGCCTTTGATGCGGATATTACTCGCTTGCTCATTCAGTCTCTCCGTTTCGCAATCATATCCATAAGCTTTCAGCATTCGTTCAGTATGATCGCGAGTTGGAGCGGGTTCCGTAACGCTGGTTTCGCCATCCACGTAAAGACCCGCCAAAAGCAATGCCGATTTTATCTGGGCGCTGGCCATGGGTAATTTATAGCTGATGGGTTCTAAAGACTCCACACCGCGTATGTGTATTGGCGGGCAACCATTTTCATCAGTGGCACAACGCGCGCCCATGGAAGTGAGCGGTACAGTTACGCGCCGCATTGGTCGGCCCGACAGAGACTCGTCTCCGACAAGTTTTGAATCAAAGGTTTGAGCGGCTAAGATGCCGGTCATTAAGCGCATCGCGGTACCAGAATTGCCCATATCTAGATCTTGCTCAGGAGCTTGTAAGCCGCGCATGCCTACCCCTTCAATCATCAAATCACCCTCATTCGGGCCTTTCGCTTCGACACCCATGGCACGAAATGCCGCCAGTGTGGCCATTACGTCTTCGCCTTCCAACAATCCGGTAATATGGCTGGTGCCGTTAGCCAGTGAAGAGAACATGACTACGCGATGTGACATGGATTTGTCACCAGGTACACGAATCTTGCCTTTCAACCCTTGACTGGCTTTGACAGTAGTTAATACCAACTTTGCTGACATCTAATAAATAAACCTTTGCTTCTAAACTAAGTGTTAAATCAATCGTTAAAATACGGGTTAATTAAAGGCTGAATAACTAATCACTCTTGTTTCTTGAGCGCTTCAGCCTTCTTAAAAAGCCCAGCATCGCGGGCTTTTTTAGCTTCACCAAAGTAAGTCAATATAGCATCTTGATCAGCTTCTGCCACCCGACTTCTTATGTTCTCGATTTGCGCCTTAAAACCGTCTAGAGCCGATACAATATCTAGACGATTGGTTACACAAATGTCACGCCACATTTCTGCGTCGCTCGAGGCTATGCGGGTAAAATCATAAAAGCCAGCAGCGGCAAGATCAAACAATCGTTCATTATCTGATTGTTGCCATAAGTAATTTACCAAGCTAAATGCAATCACATGAGGGAGATGGCTGGTTTTAGCAAAAGTTGCATCATGTTCACTTAAGCTCATGCGGGTGACTTGGGCACCGATTCGAGTCCACATATTATGAACTGTATCTGTATCACTGGCGCTAACTTCGGCCGTGTCAGTAATCACCACACACCTATTCTTAAATAAATTGTGCTTTGAAGCCAGCACACCAGACTCGTGGCCACCGGCAATCGGGTGAGCTAATACAAATTGTTTTAACAGCGCTGGGCATAGCTGATTGAGTTGCGAGTACAAATCTGTTTTGACACTGCCCACGTCGGTTAAAATCGTGTGCGCAGAAATCTTGCCTTCTAATGTTTGCACAATAGGCAACATCGCCTGCATTGGGGTAGCCAATACTATGAGATCCGCATTTTCAATAGCCAATTCAAGAGGCAGTACGGTATCCACTACGCTTTCTTGGAGGGCTTGATCAGCCGTTGTCTTAGAACGACAAACACCCACGATCTCTTCGGCTAAGCCATGTGAACGTAAATCTCGCGCCAGTGAACCACCCAGCAAGCCTATACCGATGATGGCAACTCTATTGAACATAAACGGTTGTTTTAAAGTACGCCGATTGGGTATGAACCAATCAATTTAAAAAAGGCAGACTTGTCCTTTAATTCTCGTAGAGCCTTGGCGATGTTGGGGTCGTCGATATGGCCCACCATATCGATAAAAAACACATACTCCCAATTGGTTTGGCGTGAAGGTCTAGATTCGATGCGACTCATATCAACTCCCGCGTCATAAAACGGTTTCAACAACTCAAACAAACTGCCCGCTTTATTGGGCGCGGACACCATCACCGTCGTTTTATCGTCGCCACTGGCGGCATAACTGTCCTTGCCGATAATTAAAAAGCGTGTGGTATTATTGCGTTCATCTTCGATACCCGAAGCCAGAATTTTCAAATCGTACAAACGTGCTGCCATATCGCCAGCAATGGCTGCAATCGTCGTATCTTTAGACGCAATAATTGCCGCTTCGGCATTGCTATTTGCATTGTGGATGATAACGTCAGGGAGATAGCGTTCGACCCACAAACGGCATTGTGCCAACGCTTGCGGGTGAGCGTACAAGCTTTTGACTGCCGATAATCCATCCGCATTACTCAACAATTGATGATTAATCGGTAAATGAACTTCGCCGCACACTTTTAAATGAGAACTGGCGAAACAGTCGAGCGTGTGAGTAATCACTCCTTCAGTCGAATTCTCTACTGGTACCACACCAAAATGTGCCTTGCCCTGCTCCACAACACGAAAAACATCGCTGATGGTTTTAACATCTGAGCTGCGAACTGCTTGACCAAAATGTTTAACCACGGCTGCTTGAGTATAGGTGCCCTCGGGTCCCAAATAGGCGACCGTCATTGGCATTTCAGCAGCCAATGAAGTTGACATGATTTCGCGCATCAAGCGGACCATCTCATCGTCTGACACTAAACCATTAAGCTCGTCGCGCAATACAGCATTTCGCTCACGTACGCAACGTAATACTTGCGCCTCTCGCTCAGGACGATAAAACGAGGCAGCGGCATCAATCGCGAGCTTGGCCTTAGCAATATCAGCGGCCACCAAAACTCGCTGCTGGATTAGACTCAATAATTGCTTATCGATCCCGTCTATCTGCTCCCGCAATTTGGTCAGCTCGGCAGAATCTTGTTGTTGCTTGTCGGATTCTTGATTCGCGTTTTTGCTCATTAATTCTGGTCAGTTCACAATAAATTTTGAAAAGAATTCAATAATTAGTCAAAATTTTTACTTTCGAAAAACGTTGCGTATCTATTTTTAGTAAAAAATTTAAGATACCTTATGCTTGTATCGCCCGGGCAATCATAACACCGTCGAGCTGTTTTATTGTCTCTACCACATCTTCAGGTATTCGGCTGTCTAAATCAACGATCGTATAGGCAATTTCGCCTTTCGATTTATTGATCATGTCGTGAATATTTAAGTTGGCTTGTGCCATGATAGTTGAAATTTGACCCACCATATTTGGCACATTCGCGTTACAAACCACTAAGCGATGCGGGCTACCTTGAGGCATGAAAACATTTGGAAAATTGACTGAATTGGTGATATTGCCATTCTCTAGATAGTCTTTAATTTGCTCAGCAACCATCACCGCGCAATTATCCTCGGCTTCACCCGTTGAGGCACCAAGGTGTGGCAAGCCGATTACTTGAGGCGTTTGTTTGGTGCGATTATTGGGAAAATCGGTAACGTAACAAGCTAAACGACCACCATCGATAGCACCACATACAGCATCGTCGTTGACGATACCACCGCGCGCTAAATTAATGACCACGGCGGTGTCCTTCATTTTCCCAATATTATCCGCATTAATTAGGTCGCGGGTCGCATCGATTAAAGGTACATGTACGGTTAAAAAATCAACTTTAGCCATTAATTCGTTAATACTATTAGCGCGTTTGATGCGCGACGACAAATGCCAAGCGCCATCTACGGTTAGACCAGGATCAAAACCAATAACACTCATACCAAGATCAATACAGGTGTTCGCTACCATACGCCCTATGGCACCTAAGCCAACCACACCGATAGTCTTACCCGGTAATTCATAACCCGCATATTTCTTTTTACCTGCTTCCACCAGTTTAGACAATTCAGCATCTTCGCCTTGCAGGTTTTCTGTGTATTGAATCGCCTGGCTAATATTGCGAGCGGCAATAAACAGGCTGGCAATTACCAACTCTTTAACCGCGTTGGCATTGGCACCAGGGGCATTAAACACGGGTATACCCACTGCACTCATCTTTTCTAAAGGAATATTATTGACCCCCGCGCCAGCGCGACCCACGGCTTTCAGGCTGGGAGGTATTTCCATATCGTGCATTTTAAAGGAGCGCAAGATAATGGCGTCTGGCGATGCTTCATCCGCCGATACTTGATAGCTGTCAGCGGGTAGTTTGGCCAAGCCTACTGGTGAAATATTGTTTAGAGTAAGGATTTTATACATTTTTAGGATAAACCGTTTATTGACTAAACGGCTTTTATTCAGTGTTGTAATCTATGCTGGAAATTAACTATTTGAGGCTTTAAACGAATCCATAAAATCGATTAAGGAATCGATACCATCAAGGCCCATGGCGTTATAAATACTGGCGCGCATGCCACCTACAGATCGATGGCCTTTGAGCGCATGCAAACCTGCAGAATGAGATTTTGCTAGAAAATCAGCATCTAAGTCGCTGTTTTTTAATATAAATGGTATGTTCATCCAAGATCTATTTTCTACTGCAACAGGATTTGTATAAAAGCCCTCTGAATTGTCGATGTAGCTGTAGAGCTTGTTTGCTTTATCAAAATTGGTTTTTGCCATGGCTTCAATACCGCCATTTTCTTTAAGCCAACTAAACACTTTGCCAGCTAGATACCAAGAAAAAGTCGGCGGAGTGTTATTCATACTATCGCTTTCTGCCATCACTTTATAATCCATCAGACGAGGTGCATCATCTGGAAAATGACCAATTAAATCGTCGCGAACAATAACGATTGTCAAACCGGCAGGACCAATATTTTTTTGCGCTCCAGCATAAATAATTCCGTATTTCGATACATCGATCGGTCTGGATAAAATGGTTGAGGATAAATCCGCGCATATTGGTATATCGGTGTCTGGCAACCAATCGAACTCGACACCTGCAATCGTTTCATTTGGCGTTATGTGCAAATAAGCCGCATTGTCACTCAAGTTCCAGTCACTAACCTCTGGCACATGTTTATAGCCTTCTGCAGAAGTATCACAAACAACATTGACATCTAACAAACGGCTGGCGTCAGCGATGGCTTTTTTACCCCAGTGGCCGGTATGAGCATAGTCAGCCACCCGCCCACGATATTTAAGATTTAAGGGAATCGCGGAAAATTGGGATGTAGCCCCCCCTTGTAAAAATAAAACTTTGTAGTTTTCAGGAATGCCCATCAAGTCACGCAGATCTTGCTCTGCTCGGGCCGCAGTTTCCATAAAGGGTTTACCGCGGTGAGACACTTCCATAACAGAGGCACCAGCGCCATTCCACTCTAGCATTTCAGCTTGTACTTGCTTAAGCACCGCTTCAGGTAACGCGGCCGGACCCGCGCTAAAGTTAAAAATACGACTCATTGCAAAATTCCAAAAAATTTATAGTTTGTTTAAGCGAGCCAGCGAGCGGTCACTCAATGAAATTGGGGCTATATTCTCTATATCGATTGCGTGAACTTATCAGAAATGTCGGTTCAGACTAAAAGTTAGTCGCGTATTTTACACAAATACAATAAATTTCTATATCTTTTTCCTTAGCAAATAGCATAACTTTAGACCGATTACGCAAACCTTGAGAATGAAAACAGTCGACATTTTGGTCGCCGGAAAATTACACGATTAAGGCGCTTCATTACCCGCAATTTAAATATCAGAATATCCTGACTCTTCTTAATCTTATATGTCACAAAAGATGGTTGATTAAAGATGCAATCCTTCGCCGCTTAACTGAGGAGTTTTTCTTCGCGCAGTTACAATTGCCGTTACATCATCTAGCCTAGAAAGCCCATCCAGTAAATAAAACTATTCGTCGTTTTGTGTGTTACCAGCGTCTTCGATTCCTTCGTCTTCTTCGTCCGACTCAGCAACTTTCTCAATACTGATTAATTGCTCGCCTTCAGAAACACCAATCACTTTAACGCCTTGTGTATTTCGGCCAATAACTGAAACCTCTGACACTCTGGTGCGCACCAGCGTGCCACCATTAGTGATTAACATGGCTTCATCAGCATCTTCTACCAAAATTGCGCCAACAGAATTACCATTGCGTTCATTGGTTTGGATTGAGATAACGCCCTGACCGCCTCGCCCTTGCGTATTGTACTCAGACAAGGAAGTTCGTTTACCATAGCCATTTTCTGTGACGGTCAATACAGCTGAATTTTCATCAACCGCTTCGCAGATTATCATGGCATTGATATGATGTTCTTTGGTCAATTTAATTCCTCGCACACCACGGGCAGTACGGCCCATTTTGCGCACATCCCCTTCAGCGAACCGAATAGCCTTACCTGAGGTACTAAATAACATAACCTCTTGCTTACCATTAGTGAGGCCCACACCAACTAACTCATTACCTTCGGTCAGATCCAAGGCTATAATGCCATTGGCTCTAGGACGTGAAAAATCCATTAGAGAGGTCTTTTTAACCGTTCCGTCACTGGTCGCCATAAACACATATTGACCTTCAGTAAATTCTTTAACCGCTAGAATCGCCGTGATGTGTTCTTCGCCGTCCAACGGCAACAAATTTACAATAGGTTTGCCGCGGGCATTGCGACCCGCTTGCGGTAACTCATACACTTTTAGCCAATAAACCTTACCGCGATCGGAAAAACACAGAATAGTATCGTGGGTATTGGCCACGAACATGCGCTCCACAAAGTCTTCGTCCTTGGTCTTGGTAGCACTTTTACCTTTACCACCGCGACGTTGCGCTCGGTAATCACTCAAAGGTTGCGACTTGGCATAACCCTCATGCGACAAGGTCACAACTAAGTCCTCTTCCGCAATCATGTCCTCTAAAGTAAGATCGAGCTTTTGGTCAATAATTTCCGTGCGGCGTTCGTCGCCGTATTCTTCACGAATGGCTATCAACTCCTCGCGGATAACTTCCATTAAACGATCAATATTCTCTAAGATATCAATGAATTCAGATATCTTTTGCAAGACGTCGCCATATTCTTCGCGAATTTTATCCTGCTCAAGGCCAGTTAAGCGGTGCAAACGCAAATCCAAGATGGCTTGAGCTTGCTTTTCTGACAAATGGTAGCCATCATCGTGTAAGCCGAGTTCTGGGGCTAAACCTACTGGCTTGCAAGACACATCACCCGCCTTCGCGATCATCTCAGCGACCACACCAGGTGCCCAAACTTTCGCTATCAATTGCTCTTTAGCCACTGCTGGACTGGCGGAATTTTTAATCAACTCAATCATTTCATCGATATTGCTAAGCGCAATTGCTAAACCTTCTAAGATATGGGCGCGGTTACGAGCTTTACGAAGATTATAAATTGTGCGGCGTGTTACTACCTCTCGACGATGCTTAATAAATTCTTGCAGCAGCTCTTGCAAATTAAATAATCGAGGCTGATTATCAATTAGAGCGACGGTATTAATACCGAATACCGTTTGTAACTGCGTCTGCTGAAATAGTTTATTAAGAATAACCTCGGCGACTTCTCCGCGACGTAGCGCGATATACATACGCATACCGCTTTTATCGGACTCATCGCGCAGCTCGGTAATACCCTCAATTTTTTTGGTTTTTACAAGCTCCGCTATTTTTTCGAGCAAGCGGGCTTTATTCACCATGTAGGGCAATTCGGTAACAATAATTGATTGCTTGCCATTGGCATCATTTGTTTCGATATGGGTGCGAGCACGCATGTATATTTTACCGCGACCCGTGCGATATGCATCGCGAATACCACTGCTGCCATTAATGAAGCCTGAAGTCGGAAAATCCGGCCCAGGGATGTGCTCCATAAGCTCATCGATGGTGATGTCTTCATTGTCAATCATCGCCACACAACCGTTAATAACCTCAGTGAGGTTATGCGGTGGAATATTAGTGGCCATACCTACCGCAATGCCAGAAGAACCATTTACTAACAACGCAGGAATGCGTGTTGGCATTACTGATGGCTGTAATTCACTTTCGTCATAGTTAGGATAAAAATCGACGGTTTCTTTATCTAAATCGGCCAATATTTCATGCGCGATCTTCTCTAAACGAATCTCCGTATAGCGCATTGCGGCCGGCGAATCGCCATCGATCGAGCCAAAGTTACCTTGTCCATCAACAAGGGGATAGCGCATAGAAAAATCCTGCGCGAGACGAACGATGGTGTCGTAGACCGCAGTATCACCGTGGGGGTGATACTTACCAATGACATCACCAACGATCCGAGCCGACTTTTTATACGGCTTGTTGTAATCGTTATTGAGTTGTGACATCGCAAATAAAGCACGCCGATGAACTGGTTTTAGACCATCACGAACATCGGGTAATGCCCGCCCAACGATGACACTCATCGCGTAATCGAGATACGATTGGCGCATCTCTTGTTCTAGGTTGGCTGGGATGGTTTCTTTAGCGAATTGGTCGGTCATTTGCACCCAATTTTCAAGTTTATTTTGACCGTAGAATTATAGCTGATTCTCAATACCAATGCTTGAATCATTCGAACCGAATGTTAGCAACTTTTACATAATTTGATAGAGCATAAATGATGTCTAGATTTTTCATTGGAACACCCAACATTCCTCTCCTATGTGGTCTGCTTATAAGTTATGTCCTTAACGAATGCGAAAACGGTTATAATAATTTTAGTTCCATATCAATATTCGAATGCCTAGACATTTTATAAACACGTAATGTAGTATCCGCCACAGTTTTGTTCTTCTAGAATCAATACTCACAGTCCTCAGAGCAGCCACTAAATATACTGATAAAAATGTACAAATCCTTACTTAATGACGTAGTAGATCCATTTAATTCTCAAGAACTTTCCTTAACTGTTATTGAAGAAACGGCCGATCGCATTATTGAAGGCTATTTAGAGAATGCAGATGGCGATATTTACCCGATCACAAACGCCGTGCCGTGCTTTCTAAAAGGCGATTTAGAGCCCGATTTCAGCGAGTTTTATCTGCGCAATAATCTCGGCAGCAGAAACAAAACGAACTTAAAGCAAAGACAAAAAGATCAATCAAAAACTAACGATTCATTTTCAGACAAATGGCGTCGCTTTACCGAGTACGGCTTAAGCAATGAACATCAAGGCTTTTTATTCGATTGGTACCAAAAAAAGTACGGAGTCGCAAATCGCGAAGAACTTGCAGCGTTTTATGCGCAGTTCAACACTAT
>CAZJWW010000098.1:0-10397 GCA_964549895.1 uncultured Gammaproteobacteria bacterium | reverse complement strand
CATATAGAAACCAGAGACAAACTAAGTGCGGAGCAAGCAACTGAACTATTAAACAGTGCACCGGGAGTTGTGGTCATAGACGAACGTCAAGATGGTGTTTATCCGACGGCGGTAGGCGAAGCCGCTGGTAGTGATACAGTTTATGTTGGTCGTATTCGCGAAGATATATCGCACCCTCGTGGGCTTAATTTATGGGTGGTTTCGGATAATGTGAGAAAGGGTGCAGCAACCAATAGCGTTCAGATTGCAGAATGCCTTATTAGAGATTATTTGAAGTAGCGCCTTCTGGACAGGGGATATTGGGCGAATTAGATTAATTAAAGATTTGCCTAAAACTTATGTAACTTGTTACAATTCGCTGGTAACTAGTTAAAAAATAATATAAAAATACGAAATAAGACTATGGTTTTGAGGTCTTTAATGGCATTATTTGGTTACACTGTTGTATAAAAACATTAATGATTTAAACAGTTACCTCTAAGAAGTTTAATGAAAAACGCCTTGTACACAGTGTATTACACAACTCATGAGCCTATAAAAATAAGAGAATATTGTTGGATTTTCTAACCCAAGACCGAGGTTCTTGGCCTTAACTGGGCCAGTAAACTGCGGTATGCCAGTCCAATAAATGCGAAAAAAGATGCTAAAACTAAAATATAAAAACGCAATAGTGCCCCAGATAACAGAATTGACGGGCTATCGGGGTCTCACAAAAGCGGCAGTCGGCCTTTGTTTGATATTTGGCTTTTCCGGTCAAGCAGCTGCTCTGGGCTTAGGTAATCTAGATATTCAATCTAACCTCGAGCAACCACTGAACGGCGTTATTGAGTTAAATGTGGCTGCAAGCGATGACGCTTCTAGCATTGAAGCTCAGATTGCCTCGCAGGACGAATTCATTAGTATTGGAATAGATTACCCCGAATACTTAAAAGATATTTCAGTCAAAGTTGAGGGTACAGGTGATGATCTAGTGCTGCGTTTAAGCAGTAGTAAGGTCATTATCAAAGAACCATTTCTACAAATATTGGTTAAAGTAGATTGGTCAGGAGGTAGTTTTTTACGTGAATATACTGCTCTCATTGATCCGCCAATTTACGCCGCGGGAACGCCAAACCCTATTTCCGAACCAAAATCGGTCGGCTCAGACCAGTCTTATCGCGTCAACGATGATGTTATAAGCTCAGAACCTCTCGAAGATAGTGAAATTATTGAAGACTCATTTACTGAGCCTGAAGTCGTTCAAGATAATACTTTTACCAGCAATACCGTCGTTGACGGTAAGATTGTAAGAGACCCCGTCGTCAATGAAAGCGACGATGATAGTTTTTATCAACCTGAAGCCTTTGCGAATTCGGCAACATCGAGCAATGACGTGCTTAGTGGTCTGGAAGACGCAAAATATGGGCCAGTAACCAGTGGTGAGTCACTCAGTGTTATTGCTCAGGAATTGCAGCAACAGTTCCCTGATTTGAGTATCTATCAAATAATGAAGGTATTGTTTGAAGAAAATCCAGACTCTTTTATCAACAACAACATCAACGGTTTAATTCGCGGTTCTATTCTAAAGATCGGGGATTTACAAGCCATTCGAGCCGTAGATTTGGCCGAAGCCAAGCAGTTTTTTGGTGAACAAATCAATGCTTGGAATCAGAATATCAATGTTGGTGATAGTGATCCTATCAGTGTAGCTCAAGACACTTACGATTCAGGCGATGATTTTTTCGCACCCGGTGCGGCTGATGAACCTGCCATTAGCCAGGATGATTCTTTAGGTGGAACCGATGTTTTGGAAGATAGTTTCAGAGTAGGTTCCAGCGACGATACTACAAGTTTCGTGTCAAGCTCTCAATCAAGTGATCCTGATGGCGAAGTCATCGCGCTGCGAGCAGAAATACTCGAACTCGAGAGTGAACTTACCTCTAGCGAGTTAGAAAACCGTGAATTAACTGAGCGGATTTCCATACTCGAAGGTCAGCTGGCGGATTTAAATCGGTTGGTTAGTTTGGATGTTGAAGACGCTGAATTGGCAACGCTAGAATCTACCTTAGCGGCACAAAATAATGTCGCCGATGAGTTAGCCGAAGGCGCTTTATCGGTCGGAGACTCTTTAGTAGACAGCGTTGATGACTCTTTAGTAGACAGCGTTGATGACTCCTTGTTAGTTGAAGACTCTTTAGTGGACACCGTCGAAGACTCTTTGCTAGCTGAAGACTCTTTGCTCGTTGATGACTCCTTGTCAGAGACCGTTGAAGACTCTTTGTCAGAGACCGTTGAAGACTCTTTGTCAGAGACCGTTGAAGACTCCTTATTGACTGAAGATTCTATAGAACTAGCTGATGGCTCTCTAGAACTAGCTGATGGCTCTACCGATGATTTGGCTGAAGAAATCGAACCTACTCCAGCGCCAATTGCAGTGAAGGATACCAAAGCCTCTTTCATTGACAACATACTAGATGGCGGTCTATGGAAGGTTTTTGCAGGGGTAGGCGGTTTGTTATTGGTTGGTTTGGCATTGTTGTTTATTCGTCGTCGCCGTGTTGATGAAGAATTTGAAATCAGCATGATGTCAATCGAAACACACTCCGACGCGAAAAATTCTCAGCAATCATTGTCAGAAACTAATGAGGAAACTAAAGCAGCTGGAGGCAGTGAAAAAGAAACGTCATTTTTAACTGTTTACAGTGACACCGATGCAGTGGTGCAGGCTGATGAAGTAGATCCCATTGCCGAAGCTAATGTCTATGTGGCCTATGGTCGTGATGAGCAGGCCGAAGAGGTATTGCTGGATGGCATTACATCCAATCCAGATCGAATCGATATTAAGCATAAATTGTTGGGTCTTTATCATAAAAACAAAAAGGCTGAGAAGTTTGAGCGCATGGCCGAAGAGGTTTATGCAAATCCTGACGCGGTTGATAGCGCTACTTGGAAAGACATTGTTGAGATGGGTAAAGATGTTGCGCCCAACAACCCATTATTTGATCTTTCTGTCGACGATTTAATTGTGTCTGACCAAGCACCTTCAGACGACGAAGCAGCCTCTGATAATGTTGACGGTGTTGCATTAGACGCTGACGGCTCTCTGGATGCTGATGGCTCTCTAAATGCTGAAGGCTCACTAGACGCTGAAGGCTCTCTCGATGATCCAGATAGTTATTCAAGCGCTGCTTCCATGGCTACCGTCGGTGGCTCTTTGCTTGCCGCTGGCGCTTTGACATCTGACGATGCTGATGGTGCTCAGGACGTTGTCGATGAAGCTGATAGTGAAGCTGATAGTCCATTGGGTTCCATTGAGCCAATTGAAAACGATAGCTCATTAGGCAAGAACTTAGATGGTGAAGATTATCCTCCGATCGAGATGGCCGATGTTGAAGGCTCTTTAACCGAGCAGGTAAATGATGTAATAGCCGATAACGATCCTGACTTAGACTTTAGTGATGATGGATTTGTTGATTTGGATAAGGTTGAAAATACAGATGACTCACTAGAAGTGGATTTAGATGTTGAACCCTTAGACACGCCTGCTACACCAAGAGCAAGTCTTACTGACGCTGTAGGGCTAATTGATGAAGATAACGTTAATGCGCAGGACAAGGAAGACGAGGCCATGGCGATCGAGTTCATTAATTTTGATGGTGAGCGCAGTGAAATCAGTGAGCTTGATGACGTTAAAATAGACGTGTTTGATGTTCAGCATGGTCTTGATCAAGAAGCCACAATCTTAGACGAATCAGATGAGATCGAGATGCTGCCAGACGATGATGTCGCCTTGCCAGCTGAGGACGCCGCATTGGAGGCTAATAATGAAATCGTGGCACCTGCTGGTATGCTGGATATAAGCAGTGATACCGCACTTAGTGTCGACGAAAGCACGATGAATTTTGAAGACCTACAGGACGTAAGCGACATGGAAATTGATAACGACTACGATGAAGCCGTTACGCAATATGAGTTAGCGAAAGTTTTTGTCGATTTAGGTGATGAAGAAGGTGCGCGTAAAATTCTGAACGATATTATTGAGAAGCGGGTAGAAAGTGACGAGGTTTATAAAGATTCAAAAACCTTGCTAGATTCTATTGATGCATAGGAATGGTTTTTGCAGATAGCGTTCGTGAGCTAATAATATAAATAGAAACTAAGACGAATTTTTTTACTCGTCTTTTTGCATCCACCGTTGCGTACGAACAATTTTTCGAACTACTAGTTTTAGGATGAATAGGTGATCCGGTGAGATACGCCGCCTGTATTGAATACGACGGAGCCGCGTTTAGTGGTTGGCAAGCTCAAAAACACAATGTACGTACGGTTCAGGAAACTGTCGAAGCTGCATTGAGTAAAGTCGCTGATTCACAGGTCACTATCATTACGGCAGGACGCACAGACGCGGGTGTGCATGCAACTCATCAAGTAATTCATTTTGATAGTGAAGCGGACCGCAGCGAGTTCTCTTGGTGTCGTGGAACAAATCGTTTTCTACCGTTAGATGTGCGCTTGCGCTGGGTCACATCCATCGAATCGGAATTCCACGCTCGATTCTCAGCATTGTCTCGATCCTATCGATATATTATAAACAATGGCGCTGTAGCGAGTGCTCTGTATCGTAATCATGCCAGCGCTGAATACAGATCTCTGCAACCTAATTTAATGGCTCAGGCTGGGAAGGTACTCATTGGGGAAAATGATTTCACCACCTTTAGGGCCGCAGGTTGCCAAGCAAAGTCGCCTATTCGCACTATACATAGTTTCGAGTTACATCATAAAGACGATTGGGTTTGGTTTGATGTCACGGCTAATGCGTTTTTACAACATATGGTGCGAAACATAGCGGGTTGCTTACTAGAGGTCGGTTGCGGCAAGCGGCCACTTGCGTGGTTCGAGGAGGTTTTGCACGCGCGTGATCGAACGCTGGGTGGTACTACTGCATTACCAAATGGTTTATATTTGGTTGGAGTTGAATACCCACTTGAATATTCTCTACCAACTAAGCAAAAGCTAGTATCTTTTTGGGGGTGACGGCATCAGTCCTTATTTTTCCAAACTTTTTTCTACAAACTTTTTTCTAAAAATCTATGCCCACTAAATTGAAACGAATTCGAGTCAAAGTTTGCGGGATAACACGGCCTCAAGATGCTCGCGCTATTGTGCCTTTAGGGGTCGATGCGTTGGGCATGATATTGCACGCCGATAGTCCTAGAAAAATTACCATTGAACAAGCGCAGCTAATCCGTGCAGAGGTTCCGGCATTTGTGACATTAGTGGGTGTATTCGTAGATTGTCCGAGGAATACTATTGATCATTATGCTGAACAAATTGGTCTCGACTTGGTCCAGCTGCACGGCGACGAAACTAATGCTGACGGCGATAATTTAAAGCCCCCGTTTATAAAAGCGATTCGGGCGAAATCAATTGCTCAGGTCCAAGAAAAAATATCTGCTTTTCCAAGTGCCAGAGCTATTTTGTTAGATCCTTATGTAAGTGGCCTACATGGTGGTACTGGGCAGGCGTTGGATTCTTCACTATGGCCAAAGAAAAGTCCGCGGCCACTCATTCTCGCCGGCGGCTTAGGGCCTGATAATATCGCCAATGCCGCGACAACCCTGGAACCCTATGCGGTTGATATTAATAGTGGTGTTGAAATCGAGCCCGGCATCAAGAGCCCGCGAAAAGTCGCCGCTACTCTTGCAGAGCTAAAGCTCGAGTAATCTTCAATGAGTACTAATAGCCAACGCTCCGTAGATCAATGGGTGGAGTATATTCAAACTCTGCATTTTCGTGAGATAGAATTAGGTCTAGATCGTGTTAAGGAGGTCTATCAAAGACTGATTCCTGAAGCAATAGATTTCGAAGTTATAAGTATTGCTGGCACCAATGGTAAGGGCAGTACCGCTGAATTGTTATCTTCGATTTACTGTGTCGGAGGCTGTACTGTAGGAAAGTTTACTTCACCTCATTTAGTCGATTATGGTGAGCGCTATTGTATCAATGGTGCGATTGCGTCTAATCAGCAATTGTTAGCGGCTTTTGAGCGTATTGAAACTGCTCGAGATGATATACCGCTGACGTTTTTTGAGTTCGGTACGCTGATGGCTATCGAGCTTTTTCATGCCGCTAAGGTCGATATAGCGGTGATGGAAGTTGGTATGGGCGGGCGTCTTGATGCCGTCAATATTCTCGACGCTGACATTGCTATTATTACTAGTATATCAATTGATCACACCGCGTGGTTAGGCAATAGCGTGGATCAAATAGCGCCAGAAAAAATGGGTATCGCCCGGCGCGGACGGCCCTGTATTATGGGTTTAGCCGAACTAAGCCCCAAAATACAAACTGTGGCAAATGAGATCGGAGCACAAGTACACCAGATCGGCAATGAATTTAATTATTCTCACCAAGCAGTTGAATCAATGTGGAAATATCGATCCCAACAAAGCACCTTTACTGATTTACCTCTACCATTCACCCAATCGGGTGTTCAATTAAGTAATGCGAGTGTTGCTTTGCGCGCGGTCGAATTGCTTTTCAATAAATTCCCAATAACAGTTGAACAAGTTCGCCAAGGACTTAATCAAGCACAGCTATTCGCTCGCTGTCAGATTGTCGGTACTAACCCTTACGTAATTATAGATGTCGCGCATAATGAAAGCTCAATAGTTCGTTTGTATGAGTTTCTCACTAAGTTAGAGGGTGCGCGCTATATTGCCGTTTGTGGCATGCTCAAAGATAAAGAAATCGCTAAAAGTATGAGGCATTTATATAGTTTGGTTGATGAATGGCATCTCGCAACTATAGACAGTGAGCGCGGAGCGAGTGCTCAAGAGCTACAGAATATTTTGCAAAATGAGGTATTTTTAGAACCTCGAAACACTTACTGTTATAAAACGGTAGTGGATGCATTTACCCGTGCTAAAAACACCTTGTCTGAGCATGACGTTTTAGTGGTTTTTGGGTCGTTTTTCATCGCAGGTGATATACTTAAGATCCTGCGAAATCAAAGTGAACTCACGTAATCAAACGTTGCAATGGGGTCGCTCCGTAAAGCCCTAAAGCTTACAGAGCTCCGTCAGAGTAAGTGAATCATTTTATATTTCTTCACACAAATGATTATGTAAATGACCCTAAATTCGAATATTATTTAGCCAATTAAAATTGCCTGAATACGTTGAATATTATTTTAAACAATGGATAAATCTAAAAAAAACGATGCCATAGACGACGCAGATTTTGTACTTAAGCATCGCGTGGTCGGAGCCGGTGTTTTACTACTCTTTGGCGCGGTGGTTCTACCGTTGCTTTTAGGTCCCCCGAGCCAAGCTAGCAAAATAGCGAATAACACCGAATTAGATGCCGATAGCTTGGCGGATTTTTCACACAGAGAAAATTCTAACAATAACGCTAGTAGTTTCGATAATAGTAGTAATATCGAAGATGAATTACTCGCCGCCATTGAAGCGGAGGATATCGAAATGCAGGAGCAGGTGTATATTTCTAAGATTACGCCATTGGATAATCGGCCAGCGAGCACTCCTAAACGGTCCGATACCTCAAAGCCCGTTGCCGCTAAAAAACAATCCAAAAAATCACCAGAAAAGCCTGCTAAGCCCGAGGCAGATAAATTTAAAGCGGATAAAACGAGCCCTGATCTCGCGGCAAACAAACCTATTAAAACTGAGGCCATTGAAAAACCGTCGCTTATAAAAAGCGATAAAAAATTGACCTCCGCCGAGCCCACTGCTAAGAGTAAAGTAGCTGAACCGGCTCCAACACCTGCAAAAATTGAGTTGGGGTGGGTCGTTCAAGTTGGCGTTTTTACCGATAAGCAAGGCGCTAACAAAGTGGTTAAAGATTTACAATCAAAAGGCTTTACGCCGTCAATAACAGTGGTGGATACGAATCGAGGTAAGGGTACGGGTACACGAGTATGGTTGGGGCCATTTGCGCAGCGAGTAGATGCTGCTAAAACCAAAACCCGGCTAACCGAAAAGACCGGAGAGCCCGGATTTATCCGCGCATTTCCCTAATTAAAATTTCTGAGAGAGATACCAAATGAGTGGTTTTGACTGGATTATTGCAGCCATATTTTTAATATCGATATTGGTCGGTATTTTAAGGGGCTTTATCAAAGAGGTTCTTTCCTTAACTTCGTGGATATTAGCATTTTGGTTGGGCAATCGGTTTTGCCAAGAAGCCGGTGAATTTTTGTCAGGCTTTATTAATATTCCAGCCGAAGCATTTAGAATTGCGGCAGGCTTTGCTTTAGTATTTATCGGCACCTTGTTTTTATTCGCAATTATTAGTTTCGCTATTAGCAAGCTTTTCATGCATGGCGCTATCAAGGGTACCGATAGGGTGCTTGGCGTTGTTTCTGGCGCAGTGCGTGCAGGTGCTATTGTGGTTGCCATTATTCTAGTCGCTCGTGGATTGGGTTTCGATAATAGTCAATGGTGGAACCAGTCTAAGTTGATGCCTCACTTTATGCCCGTTGCCAACTACGTTGAGCCTCTGCTGCCAAAAAAATTGCAATCAAGCAGTGATGAAGATGAAGCATTGGAAACTAAGGTCATAAAAAAAGCGCTCGAGAACATCCAAACTGATGAGTAGTGACATTGTGAGCACCTCTCGCAGTTAATAATCGAAATTGATATGTGACAAACCCAAACTCGATTAATTAATGGATTATTTTGAGATTTACCATAAATAGAGTTTTTCAGTGCTTAATAGTTTTTTAAATGAGGTACAATTCCATCATTGTAAACCTCGTAAGCCAATGGTTAGCGTGAACTAGAAATATGTGTGATGAACTATGTGTGGCGTCTTAGGTATTGTCGGACAGTCTTCGGTTAGCACTAGTCTTTATGATGGTTTGACCGTGTTGCAGCACCGCGGCCAGGATGCGGCGGGAATTTTAACTTGTGACGAAAATAGTTTTATAAATCTGCGTAAAGATAATGGTTTGGTGAAAGACGTATTTTTCACTCGGCATATGAAACGCCTCAGTGGCAACGTCGGTATTGCGCATTGCCGTTACCCAACCGCAGGATCGAGTTCTCCTGCAGAAGCACAGCCATTTTACGTTAACTCTCCGTTTGGTATTGCCTTAGCGCATAATGGTAATTTGACTAATGCCGGAAAGCTTCGTGATCGAATTTTTAAGGATGATTTACGACATGTTAACACTACATCGGATTCCGAAATATTGCTGAACGTGCTCGCGCACGAGATCTACCATGCTTTGGGTGATAAGACTTACGATCTTAATAAAGATCGTATATTCACTGCCATTGAAGGGGTATTCAAGCGCTGCCACGGTGGTTACGCGGTAGTTGCTTACATAATGGGGATTGGTATTGTCGCGTTTCGAGACCGTTTTGGTATTCGTCCACTAATTTACGG
Source organism: uncultured Gammaproteobacteria bacterium (assembly GCA_964549895.1). Lineage (GTDB taxonomy): Bacteria > Pseudomonadota > Gammaproteobacteria > Arenicellales > Arenicellaceae > Arenicella. Next base: position 1,007 of record CAZJWW010000098.1, on the reverse strand, counting down.
CTATCGGGAGACTTCAAAAGGCCGAGAATACATGGTGGCCTCAGAAAGTGTGGCTTTAGATAGTCAAGGTTTTACTGCTATTGCAGACGTCAGACCCGGCGAAGCAATTGTCTTACCGCTAGACGGCTCGGCTGTGGAAAACCGCATTTGCGCTGACGATACCAGCTATGCGCCATGCATTTTTGAACAAGTCTATTTGGCCCGTCCCGACTCGATGATCGACGGAATTTCTGTATATCGAACTCGTATGCGCATGGGTGAAAAATTAGCTAGAAAAATTGCCAGCGAATGGCCTGATCATGATATTGATGTGGTTATACCGGTTCCTGATACAAGTCGCACCTCGGCGTTGGAAATGTCGCAATTGCTTGGCGTGCGTTATCGCGAAGGGTTCATCAAAAATCGCTACATTGGTCGTACCTTTATCATGCCTGGTCAAGCTGAACGTAAGAAGTCCGTGCGCCAGAAACTCAATGCGATTGGTCTGGAATTTCGCGGCAAAAATGTAATGTTAGTAGATGATTCCATTGTGCGGGGCACTACCTCTAAACAAATTGTGCAAATGGCTAGGGAGGCGGGTGCAAAAAAAGTTTATTTCGCATCCGCAGCGCCACCGGTTCGCTACCCTAATGTGTACGGTATTGATATGCCGGCAGCATCAGAGTTGATTGCGCACGACCGCACTGTTGAGCAGATTCAATCATTGATTGGTGCTGATCGTTTGATTTACCAAGACTTACAAGATCTGATTGATGCGGCTAGTGAAGGTAATCCGCAGATCACTAATTTTGACACGTCCTGTTTTAGTAAAAAATACGTAACTGGTGATGTAGATTCCGACTACCTAGGTGAGCTTGAATCCGCGCGCAACGATGGAGCCAAACAATCAGAGCTTTTAAAACCATCTAAGCTGAGAGACATGAGCCAAATGGCAGATTGAATTTACTCTTTCATGAGCAAAAAAAAACAAGACGAATATCGTGCGGCCACTCAAGCTGTGCGAACAG
>CAZJWW010000097.1:0-10443 GCA_964549895.1 uncultured Gammaproteobacteria bacterium | reverse complement strand
AGTTTGATGACGCTTCTGCCGGCGCGATAACATAGTAGCTTGGTAGGGCTAAGTGTGCGTTAGGCAAGGATACTTCTTTTACCATTGCGCCTAGGGCTTCGTACTGTTTTATAGCATCTTCAATCAACTGCGCAATCTCTGGGTCTAGACCTTCACCAAAGAATTCTTTTGGTAATCCAATTTTTAAACCGTCAATAGAGTTATCAAGCTGTGCCGTAAAATCTTCAGCAGGAACATCGAGCGAGGTAGAGTCTTTTGCATCAAATCCCGCCATGGCGTTTAACATAAGCGCTGCATCTTCCGCGGTGTGGGTGATTGGGCCCGCTTGATCAAGCGATGACGCAAAAGCAATCATGCCATAACGTGAACAACGCCCATAACTGGGTTTAACGCCAGTGAGATTACAAAACGTTGCGGGTTGACGAATTGAGCCACCTGTATCTGTGCCAGTGGCGGCGGGGGCTAACAAGGCTGAGACTGCCGCCGCAGAACCACCCGAACTACCACCCGGCACCAATTTTTGCTGGGCCTCTCCCCAAGGGTTAATGACATTGCCGTAGTAAGAGGTTTCATTGGATGAGCCCATGGCGAATTCATCCATATTGGTTTTGCCTAAACTCACCATGCCGTTTTGGTGCATATTATCGATCACGGTGGCGGTATAGGGCGCAATAAATCCCTCTAATATTTTAGAGCCACAGGTAGTTTGTGTGCCGTCAATACAAAAAATATCTTTTTGCGCAATCGGCAGACCTAGCAATGAAGTGTCTTCACCATTACTACGTCGTTGGTCGGCCTGCTTGGCCATGTTCAATGCATGTTCGTTGTTAACACTGATAAATGCATTGTGGTTAGAATTCTCTATCCGTGTTAAGTACTCTTGCGTTAATTCAACGCTAGAGACTTTGCCATTGCTGAGGTCGGCTGATAACTCAGCCAAAGTGGTAATTGTCAAAACTGATTTCCTTCTAATAGAAAATTATTCTTTTTAAAAAATCATACGGCGTTAGAAAAATTCTTTAATTTTGATAAGGGGAGTGGGTAAACACGATATAAAACCAGTCCCCAATGGCTAGTCGATAACTTTAGGTACTAGATAAAGACCATGCTCGGATTCAGGCGCCACCGTTTGAAATTTATCGCGTTGATTGTCCTGGGTCACGGCATCTTCGCGGAGGCGCAGGGTCGCATCAAAGGGGTGTGTCATGGGTTCTACGCCACTGGTATCCACCGCTTCCATCTGCGCGACTAAATCTAATATGTTTGATAATTCAGATGCGTATTTTTCTACTTGGTCGTCGGCAATGCTGAGTCGCGCCAAGCGCGCAATGGTGTGTACGGTGTCGGTATCAAGGGCCATAGTGTTTTGGGTTTAATAGTTGCGCCAGCATGCGTTTTCGCAGTGCAATACACGCTGTCGATAGTAGCGCGAATAGTTTAACAAGCTTGCTCCTTTAAAACCAAAAATATACGGCTTTTTGCTACAAGATTTATTTTCTGGATATAAATTCCACATAAAGCGTTAAATTACTGCAAAATTACCGCGTAACCGACGTGGCTTGATTAGCGCATATGTGATTTTAAGGGTACAATATCGCGATATATTATAATATTGTTGGGCTTCACCATTCGTTTTAGTTGTTAATAATTACAAAGAGTTACTAATAAAAGCTGCTAAAAGTTGTTAAGAATTGCTACTAAAAGTTACTAATATTAAAAGTTACTAAGTATTTACTCTCTTAGGGTTATCCGTTTCAGCAACTCCCAATTCAACAATTATGGGATCCATCATTTAAGCATCAAAATAAACTAACAAGCAACCGAATAAATTAATCTATGTTACGCAGCATTTTAGGCCTTTTTTCTAACGACCTAGCCATCGACCTTGGCACCGCCAATACGCTTATTTATGTCAAAGAGAAAGGTATTATTTTAAATGAGCCGTCGGTGGTGGCTATTCGCTATGCGCCTGGTGGTGGCTTGAATAGTAAGAGTATCTTGGCGGTGGGTTCTGAAGCCAAAAAGATGTTGGGTAGAACGCCGGGCTCTATAAAAGCAATTCGCCCTATGAAAGACGGTGTGATTGCCGATTTCAATGTGACTGAAAAAATGCTCAAGTACTTTATCAAAAAAGTACAAGAGAACAGATTTTTACAAGGTAGTCCGCGAATTATTATTTGCGTACCTTGTGGTTCTACTCAGGTAGAACGTCGAGCCATTCGTGAGTCGGCTTATGGTGCTGGAGCACGCGAAGTGTATTTAATAGAGGAACCTATGGCGGTTGCCATTGGTGCGAATTTGCCCGTGGCTGAGCCAACCGGATCGATGGTGTTGGATATTGGTGGTGGAACCACTGAAGTAGGAGTCATGTCATTGGGTGGTATGGTTTACAGTACTTCTCTTAGAGTTGCAGGTGACACCTTTGATGAGGCGATTATTAATCACGTACGGCGCAATCACGGCTTACTCATCGGTGAGGCGAGTGCTGAACGAGTTAAAAAAGCCATTGCCACTGCATGGGATAAATCAGAAGAGCGAGAAATGGAAGTTAAAGGTCGCGACATAGCTGAAGGTTTGTCGCGGTCGGTGACGCTAAGCAGCAAAGAGATCTACTCAGCCATTAGTGATCCGCTCGAGTCCATTGTGCAAACGATTAAGCAAGCGCTGGAACAAACTCCACCAGAATTAAGTGCCGATATTGGTGATAAAGGGATGGTGATTGCTGGCGGAGGAGCATTAATGCGGGATATGGATCGCCGCTTGATGGAAGATACTGGCTTACCGGTGGTGATTGCAGATGATCCTCTGACCTGTGTTGCTAGAGGGTGCGGTAGAGCCCTGGAAGAAATGGATAATCTAGGCGACGTATTCGCACACGAATAGGTAAATACGCAACCCGGTTACTATTTACGCTCATGTATGCGATTTTTTTTCAATTCAACTCATACTTGCATGACCGTACTCGTGTATACGAATTAAAACGCTAGTGCCATACAGGTGATATATGGCAAGTTCGTTTAGAAAAAATTCGGATTGGATCAATTTTGGTCTAGTGGCTGTGGCCTCTATCATGTTAATGGTTTTTGATTCGGTGACGCCGTGGTTGAATACTCCCCGTAATGTCTTGTCGGTGGCGTTATCTCCCGTGCAAACGCTTGCCTCTGTGCCATCCAGCATAAGCCGTTTTTTTACCAGTACTTTAACAGCCGAGCCTGATGTTAAAATAGCCTATGAGAACATGCGCGATGAATACTTTCAGTTGAAGTCTGAAGCCCTATTGTTGCGCACGCTCAAAAAAGAAAATGAAAACCTTCGATCTTTATTAGATGCGTCTAAACGGCTAGATGAGGATATTAAACTCGCTGAGTTAGTAAATGTCAGTATCGATCCGTATAACCATCGTGTGTTGATATCCAAAGGTATCATCAGTGGCGTATACGCTGGTCAGGCGGTGATTGACGATCGAGGTGTGATTGGACAGGTGACCGAAGTTATGCCGCTCAATAGTAGTGTAATGTTGATCACTGATCCTGGACATTCTATGCCCATACAAGTGGAGCGAAATGGCTTGCGCACACTCGTTGAAGGCACTGGTAATGTATCGCTACTACGGGTGCCGTTTTTGAATCAGAATTCGGATATAAAGCTGGGTGATATATTGATCAGCTCCGGTTTAGGCGGGCGCTTTCCAAACGGTTATCCAGTTGCTGAGGTGAGCGATATTGACGTCATAGAAGATGAAGCATTTCTGCGCGTAAGCGCCAAACCAATTGCTAAACTGGATCGGTCAAATAATGTCTTATTACTGTCTCGCGGTCGCCGTGGCAAGGTGCTAAGCGGTGCCGCCAGTAGTGACTCAAACAGCGACGTAAATAGGGTCGGCGAAGCTGATCAATGATGGGGGGCAGAGAATAAGTGTCACCCCTTAATTTATTTTTAGCAGTACTGTCGTCCTCATTTCTGGCGTTGGTGCTGACCGTTGTGCAGCTACCGCAATGGTTGTTCTATTTTTGGCCTGATTGGATTGCTTTGATCATCGTGTATTGGGCATTGATGGTTCCAGACCGAATTGGGCCGTTTGTTGCATTTGTTATTGGTACTTTGCTAGAAGTACTTTTTGTTCGTAAGTTTGGTGTACTGGGTTTAGGCTTAGCGACTCTGGCATTTATTGTTAATAGTACGCACCAACAATTAAGAGCTTTGTCGGTTTGGCAGCAACTTTTTGTAGTGGGGCTATTTATCGCTGTATTTAAACTTCTTACCGGTTGGTTATATGGAATGGTGAGTGAATTCACAATTACTGGCGAATATTGGTACTCAATTTTTGGTGGTATGTTGGTATGGCCATTTATTTTTATCTTGTTGGAAGAGCTCCGACGTAAATTGCGTATTCGTTAATCCTTGATGTAAAAACCTAATATGGAGCAACTCGAACTTAAAGATTATTTGCGCGAGACTGGTCTAATCCATTCGCGCTTGGTTACCATGGGTGTAATATTGATATTGCTGGCCTTAATTTTGGTAGCGCGCATTTGGTATCTGCAAATCTATAGTTTTCAACGTTTCGAAGTTTTATCCAAAGACAACCGAGTTCGAATTGTAGCGGTGCCGCCGGTTCGCGGCCAAATTTTCGATCGAAAGGGTCGTGTAGTGGCGGAAAACATCCCAGTGTTCACGCTCGAAATTATTCCTGATGCGGTTGATGATTTAGGCGAGTTACTCGATGAATTGGCTAAAATTATCCAGATTTCACCTAATCAAATTCGCAAGTTTAAAGGCCTAGTGCGGACTCGCCCAGATTTTGAGAGTCAAGTACTCAAACTTAACTTAAATCGGGAAGAAGTCGCTAGATTTTTCGTTAATCAATATCGTTTTAAAGGGGCGCATGTGCATGCTCGATCGCAACGAAACTACCCCTATGGCGGTGAGATGGTCCATGTGCTGGGCTACGTTGGGCGCATCAATCAACGAGATTTAGAGCGCATTGATCAGAAAGCGTATAAGGGCACCGAATACATTGGCAAGCTCGGTATTGAAGCTAAGTATGAAGACCATCTGCTCGGAAAAGCGGGTTTCGAACATGTGGAGACTAATGCGCACGGTAGGCTAGTGCGCGTACTAGATCGTAATCCGCCAGTTTCAGGGAATGATATTTATCTAAATATAGATGCCGAACTGCAATTGAAAGCGCGCGAATATCTGGGTGACAAACGTGGCTCGATTATTGCGATTGAACCAGAAACCGGTGACGTCCTAGCGTTTGTCAGTAATCCGATCTATGACCCAAACAAGTTTGTCAACGGTATTGATTTTAGTTCCTACAATGCTTTGCGCGATGATGTGAATCGACCTTTACTCAATCGCGCTTTAAATGGACGCTATGCGCCAGGTTCAACTATCAAAGGTTTAGTATCACTGGCGGGTTTGGAATCCGGTTGGAGCGGCAATGCTGAGGTAAGCTGTCCAGGCTACTATCGGATTAAAGGTAGCACTCATCGCTATCGATGTTGGAAGCGTTATGGTCACGGTAGTATGTCGATGGCCGACTCGATAATGCAATCCTGCGATGTGTTCTATTATCAAATGGCTAACTTTTTAGGCATTGATAAACTACATGATTTTTTAAGTCGCTTTGGCTTAGGTAAGCAAACGGGAATAGACCTAATAGGTGAGCCGTCAGGTCTAATGCCTTCTAGAGAATGGAAGAAACGCGTACGAGGAAACCCATGGTATCCCGGTGAAACCTTAATAACCGGTATTGGTCAAGGGTATTTACTGGCGACACCCTTGCAGCTTGGTGTAATGACGGCTACCTTGGCAAATCGAGGTCGACGCATTGAACCTCGTTTAGTAGACCGTCTTGAACAGGGCAATGATGACGTTTCTATTGATCAACGTGGCTCCGAACTTGGTCAAATAAATGCCAAACCGAATAATGTAGAATCGATTGTCGCTGCTATGCAAGCCGTGATTGAACACCCTAGAGGGACAGCAAGAAGAATCGGTGTTGGCGCAGAGTACACCATGGCTGGAAAAACCGGCACCGCTCAGGTGGTGGCGATTGCTCAAGGCGCAGAATATGATGAAACCAAACTCAGTGAATTTCACAAAGATCATGCTTTGTTTATTTCTTTTGCACCGGTTGATAAGCCTAAAATCGCGGTTGCTGTGATTGTGGAAAATGGCGGCAGCGGTAGTTCAGCAGCGGCTCCAGTAGCTCGCAAAGTTATGGATTATTATTTATTGGGTGTAGATGCAAATGCTGTTCCAGTGGAAGAAAGCGTCAGTCATTCCCCACGCGACTCTGCTATAAATGAGGGAGCCTAGTCGTGTTTAGGATCAAATGTGATATACCGTTGCTACTAGCATTACTGGCGCTTTGCGGCGTTAGTTTGGTCATTTTATGGAGCGCAGGTGGCGAAAACACCAGGCTATTATTTAACCAGCTAATTCGTATTTTGGTGGCATCGATGGTGATGATGATTTTGGCACAAATTCGCCCAGATTCTTGGTTTCGTTGGTCACCCATTATTTTCTCGATTGGCCTTGGTATGCTGATTTTAGTGCTGTGGGTGGGTTACGTAGGCAAAGGCGCACAACGTTGGTTAGATTTGGGCGTAATACGTTTTCAACCATCCGAGATAATGAAGATAGCGGTGCCAATGATGGTTGCTTGGGTATTGACTCGACGAACTTTGCCCCCGAGTACGTTAAACCTGATTTATGCGTTTCTCGTCTTGCTCGTACCCACCGCGCTGATACTAATACAGCCAGACCTCGGCACCGCGATAATGATATTAATGTCTGGCGTGGTTATTATTTTTCTGGCCGGGTTTTCATGGCGTAGCATTGGTATTTTGGCGTTTATCGGGAGTCTCTTGGCGCCGATATTGTTTCAGTTTTTAAAGCCGTATCAACAAACTAGAATACTTACTTTATTTGACCCCTGGTCGGATCCCTTGGGTGCGGGTTATCACAGTATCCAGTCAATGATCGCCATAGGATCTGGTGGTGTTCAAGGTAAAGGCTGGAGTGCAGGCAGCCAATCCAAACTCGAATTTATTCCAGAGCGCCATACCGACTTTATCTTCAGCGTATTCTCTGAGGAGTTTGGCTTTATAGGCGTGGTGCTGTTGTTTTTACTCTATCTGCTCGTTACCTTGCGCGGTCTGTATATTGCCTATTACACCAAAGATACGTTCTCTCGCTTGTTGGCAGGCAGTCTTTCGATGACTTTTTTCTTTTACGTGTTCGTCAATATCGGCATGGTCTCAGGTATGCTGCCCGTGGTGGGTGTGCCATTACCATTGATTAGCTATGGAGGCACATCAATGGTGACTCTGATGGCAGGCTTTGGTATCTTGATGGGTATTCACAATCACCGAAGTTTGATGTCTCGTTGACGTTCATTTTTCACTGCTCGGGCAGAGCAGCACTTATGTTTTTTATGTTTCAAAATAAAATGTTTTACAAAAAAAAGATTAATATTATGAATCTATCGATGGGCCAGTTGTGGAAATCATTGTGTGTATTTTGTTTCATTGGTGTGGTTACCAATTCCGCCAATGCAATAGATTTACAGAGCTATCCTAAATTACAAGCCATCGCCGATGAGTTGATCGCGGGAAATTACTATACCCAAGATGAACTAGAAGCGGTGTTTGCTCCCGCGCGCGTGCAACAGTCGGTGCTCAAAGCGATGAAAAGCCCGGCTGAGAGTAAGTTTACCTGGGGTAAGTACCGTAAAATATTTTTAAAAGAAGATCGAATTCAGAAAGGCGTAGATTTTTGGTTGGAATATAATGACAGCCTGATTAGAGCAGAACAAAAATACGGTGTACCAGCGAATGTAATCGTGGCCATTATTGGTGTGGAATCTAAGTTTGGTCAATATAAAGGTGCACATAAAGTACTCGATAGTTTGGTGTCCTTAGTGGTGGATTTTCCTCGTCGCAGCGCTTTTTTTGCTAAAGAGTTAAAACAGTTTTTAATTCTAACCAAAGAAAATAAACTGAATAGCGCGCAAGTGCTGGGCTCTTATGCCGGAGCTGTCGGGTTTCCACAGTTTATTTCCAGTAGTTACCGCGCCTATGCAATTGACTTTTCTGGCGACGGTATCGCCGATCTAATTAATGAACCAATAGATGCCATTGGCAGTGTTGCCAACTATTTTGTTGAAAACGGGTGGTTAGCTGGTCAACCCGTCACCTCTAAAGCTCAATTGTCGGTGCCTAATGGTGTGGGTGAGTTAGCGAATCGCAAACGTAAAGTGCAGTTTTCGGCACAATCGCTCATAGATAAAGGCGCCGCGCTGTCGCCAGCCATCCCGCCGAGTGAAAAACTCAATGTGTTGATGTTGGACGCCAGTGAGGTGGTCCATGAATCTGCTGCTAGTGGATTTTATATTGTGCGAGCGGGTGATACTGCCTGTGAAATTGCAGAACGTTTTAAGGTGTCCTGTGCCGACTTAAGAAGTTTAAATAAGTTGAATAGTAAGGGCACGGTATTTAGGGATCAGCGTCTTAAAATTCCTCAGGCGGCAAAGGCTAGTAAAGTAACGGAATCCAGCAACAAATTTAAAACCAAGGTTAAAGACCCTTCAGGCAAATGGGTGGTAATTGATTCTTCAAGTCCGACGGTACAGAGTGAAACAATAAGTACCAAGGCAGAACTAAATCATGTACAAGCTCGTTATTTCTACACCCATGAAAATTTTTACGTTATCACTCGTTACAACCATAGTGTCTTATATGCCATGGCGGTACATGACCTTAGCCAAGCTATTGATGCTGCACGGAGAGCTCGCCCATAGTTTATGTTTAGATTGATCGCCAAAAGCCAACGTTTGCTACTCGCCGCCTTACTTTTTTCTATCGCGTTATGGCCATTCAGCTTCGCTAATTCTCTAGAAAAAACGATAAAAAGTTCACTTACGATACCGGAGCTGGACGTCAAGGCATGGGCTTTGATGGAAGTAAATAGTGGCTGGGTAGTGGCTGGCGAGAACATACATGAGAAGTTACCCCCGGCCAGTATTACTAAGTTGATGTCCAACTACGTGGTGTTTGCTAAATTGGCCAACGGCGATATTAATTTCAAAGATCAAGTATCGATTAGTGAACAAGCCTGGCGGGCAGAAGGTTCGCGTATGTTTGCTGATGTTAACACCAGCATAGAACTAGAGCACTTGCTCAAGAGTACCATTATTCAATCTGGTAATGATGCAGCCATAGCGCTGGCTGAGTACGTTGGTGGTAGCGAAGCGAGCTTCGCACAAATGATGAATCAAGCGGCGAATGATTTAGGCCTGACTAATTCGAATTTTAAAAATAGTACTGGCTTGCCGGCGACGGATCATTTTATGTCGGCGGCAGACATTGCTACCTTAAGCGCGGCCCTTATACGGGAGTTTCCCGACTTCTACACCTGGTACGCAATAAAAGAATATACGCACAACTCAATTACTCAATACAATCGTAACAAGTTATTGTGGAAAGACAGTACGGTAGATGGTTTAAAAACGGGTCACACCAACGCAGCGGGCTATTGTTTAGTAGGTACGGCTACACGTAAGGGCCAGCGTTGGATCGCAGTTGTTTTGGGTTCTGAAGGAGAAAGAGAACGAGAGCAAGAGGTGCTGAGTCTGTTAAATTTTGCCTATGCTGCTTATCAACCGGGTCAGTTATTAAATCAACAAGAAGGTATAGCCAGTGTCGACGTTTACGGTGGTGAAGTCGATGAAGTTCGTTTGCAGGCCATGAACGCAGCTAATGTTGTAGTGCCATCGGGCCGATTAGAAGATGTCAAAACTGAGTTGTTGGTTAGCCCTTATTTTGAGGCGCCGATTGAAATCGGTCAGCCCATGGGAATCGCAAGTTTAACCTTAGATGGCGAGCACGTATTGGATATTCCGCTGACTTCTATGAGCACCATCCGCAAGGGCAGTTGGTGGAAAACAGTTAAGGACTCGATTCGACTGCGATGGCGCAATTGGATGGCGGATGATTAGCTGGGGAGCTGTATGATGAGCGATGATGATACAACAGGGGATCAGCTTATAAGCCAATCGTCTGAATTAGACGGCGCGAAAGATGGGTTTGATTTAATTGACTACCCTTGTGATTTTGCCTTCAAGGCCGTGTGTCGGGCTGATGATGTTGCTGCGGAACACCATATTAGCGAATTAATTCTCTCAGTCGTTGATTCTAAAGCACTACAAACGCTCACTACAAACCAGAGTCGGACCGGCAAGTTTGAGTCAGTGACTGCCACGGTAAGGCTACAGAGTCGAGAACAGTTAGAAAGTATCTATGGAGCGATTTCTAAATCTTCTAGAGTGGTGATGACTCTTTAGTAAACCGTTCAGGACTGTTTAGTAACTCGTTCAAGACTGTTTAGTAACTCGTTCAAGACTGTTTAGTAACTCGTTCAAGACTGTTTAGT